>NZ_JBHYUU010000003.1:0-21384 GCF_042749955.1 Kitasatospora sp. NPDC059462
CCCCGGAACGCGCCCGCCGGTCCGGACGGACCGGACCCCGCCGGCCCGCCCGCCCGCAGTCCGGGCGGGCCGGCACCCGCCCGACCAGTCCGACCCGGACCGATCGTGACCCGTCGTCCTGGACGACCCACGAGCCGGCGGTCGGGGATCCGCTGCCCGGTTCCCCGGCCGCCACCCCTTCCGGCGGGCCGCCGCCCCGTCAGGTCGCCGCCGGGGGACCGGTCGTGACCGGGGGCTATCGTGCACAGGTGCACGAGGTGGTCCGGGACCCCGGGCGGGGCCTCTGAGGGGAGCGGTTCCAGGTGATCGGACGCGCGCTGAACGGGCGCTACGAACTCGTCGAGATACTCGGCGTCGGCGGCATGGCCACGGTCTGGCGCGGGGTGGACCACGTCCTGGGCCGCCAGGTGGCCGTCAAGGTCCTCAACGGGGGCCTCGCCGACGACCCGCGGTTCGCCGAGCGGTTCGGCCGCGAGGCGCAGCACGCCGCGATGCTGGTCCACCCGAGGATCGTCATGGTCTTCGACTCCGGGGTCGACCAGGGCTCGCCGTACATCGTGATGGAGCTGGTGCAGGGCCGCTCGCTGGCCGCGCTGCTGGCCCAGCGGCCGGGCCTGCCGGTCGAGCAGGCGGTCGGGATCGCGGCCGCGGTCTGCGAGGGGCTGTCCCACGCGCACGCGGCGGGCCTGGTGCATCGGGACATCAAGCCCGGCAACATCATGATCACCGACGACGGCGGCGTGAAGGTCGTCGACTTCGGCATCGCCCGGGCGGGCTCCTCGCACAACCTCACCCAGACCGCCTCGGTGCTCGGCACCGCCGCGTACCTCTCGCCCGAGCAGGCCACCGCGAGCCCGCTGGACGGCCGCACCGACCTCTACGCGGTCGGCTGCGTGCTGACCGAGATGCTCACCGGGGCGCCGCCGTTCGCCGCCGAGACACCGGTGGCGATCGCCTACAAGCACGTCGGCGAGCAGCCGCTGCCGCCCTCCGCCCGGCGGCCCGGCCTGCCGCCCGCGCTGGACGCGGCGGTGCTGCGGCTGCTCGCCAAGCACCCGGACGGCCGTCCGGCGGACGCCGCCGCGGCGCGGGCCGAACTGCTGGCCTGCGTGCCGGGGCTGGTGCCCGCCGATCCGACCACCGAACTGCTCGCCGCCGCCCCGCTGCCGCCCGCCTTCCCCACCGTTCCCGGCCCGGACCAGCAGCACACCACCCTCCTGCCGCCCCAGCCGGCGCCCCCGGCCCCCACCTCGGTGATGGCGCCGATCCCGGCGGCCCCGCCGCCGGTGCCGCAGCCCGAGCGGGAGAGCCGCCGCAAGCCGATCGTGTTCGGCGCCCTCGGCCTGGCCGGTGTCGCGGGCGCCGCGGTGCTCGGGCTCACCGCCTTCGACGACCCGTCGACGCCCGCCGCCGCGCCGTCCGCCCGCCCGACCGCGACCGCCCCCGCCACCCCGTCGGCGACCCCCACCCCGACCCCGACCGCGACGCCGACCCCGACCGCCACCAGCCCGTCCGCCCGCCCGGTCCCGACGGCCCCCGCCACCACCCCGGCCCCGCACGACCCGGCCCCGCACGACCCGGCCCCGCTGGTCCAGATCAACGCCCTGCGCCAGAGCATCGCGCAGACCCAGGTGGAGAAGGAGCGCGCCCGCCAGGTCGAGCTGCTGCGCACCCTCGACGAGGCCACCGCCCGCCTCAACGAGGGCCGGCCCGACGACGCCGCCGCCAAGCTGAAGAGCGCCCAGCGCACCGTCCGCGACCTCGCCCGGAAGCACGCCGTCGACGGCCAGACCTCCCAGAACTGGAACTCCCGGCTCTCCTCCCTCATCACCTCCCTCAACGCCGTCGCCGACGAGGAGGACTGACCCGTCGTGAGCGCGCGCCACAGGTCCTCGTGGCGCGCCGACGGCGTCCTTCCCGGGCGGCCGGGCGCGGCGCCGGACCTGCCGCGCGGCTGAGCCCCGGTCAGACGCCGAGGAAGCGCTGGAGCTGTTCCAGGACGTAGTTGGCGCCGGTGTAGCCGATCCCCTGGAACCACAGCTGGTCGTCGACGGGGAACGCGCGGTGCGCCTTCACCGCCTCCAGGGACCGCCAGGCGGGGCTCGCCAGGGTGGCGGTGAGGCCGTTGCGGGCCGGGTCGCCGTAGCCCGCGTAGAGGAGCAGGTCGCCGTCGGCCCTGGCGAGCTGGTCGGGCGGGAGCTCCTGGTCGGCCTGGTCGGTGTTCTGGGCGTCCGGCCGGCCGAGGCCGGCGTCGGCGAGCACCGTGCCCGGGAAGGTCTGCCGGCCGTACTGCCGCAGGCCGCCGCCCTCGACGAAGCGCAGCAGGCTGACCTTCCGCCCGCCCGCCCTGGCGTTCGCCAGTGCGGTCACCACCTGGTTGACGTGCCGCTGGTAGGAGGCCGCGAACGCCGCCGCCGCGTCCTGGCGGCTGAGCGCCTGGGCGTGGGTCTGGACGTTGGCCTTCCAGGGCGCGCCGGTGGTCTGGGTGAGCACGGTCGGGGCGATCGCCCGCAGCTCCTCGTAGCGGTCGCCGTCGCGGGTCTGGTTGGACAGGATGAGGTCGGGCCGCAGGGCGCGGACGGCGGCGAGGTCCGGGGCGCCTGCCGGGCCGACGTAGGCGATCCGGGCGAGCCGGGAGGCGGGCCAGTAGTCGGGGAAGGCGTGGTCCGCCGCGGGCCGGGCCGCGCCGACCGGGGTGATGCCGAGGGTGAGCGCGGAGTCCAGTTCGGCGGTGTCCAGGGCGACCACCCGCACCGGCGCGCCGGGCACGGTGACCGGGCCGGTGGCGGTGGCCACGGTGACGGGCGGCAGCGGGGTGGGGGAGGGGGCGGGAGTGTCGGCGGCGGCCGGGGCGCCGGCCGGCGGGGGCGCGGCCGGGCCGGTCGTGCATCCGGTGAGCGCGGCGCCGCCGAGCCCGCCGAGCGCGGTCAGCAGGGTGCGGCGGGTGAGCGGGGGCATCGGGACCTCGGACGGCGGGGAGGGTGAGCGCGGTCCGTCGATTATGTCCGAATTGGTGCGTAATCGGGGTGCAGAACGTCGCTACGCGTCCGCCCGGGCCGTCCACGGCGCGCCGGGCACCACCAGCGGCGTCCCGGTCACCGGATCCGGCACCACCACCGACTCCAGCCCGAACGCCTCGCGCACCAGCTCCGCCGTCACCACCTCGACCGGCGGGCCTTCGGCGACGACCCGCCCGGCCCGCATCGCCACCAGGTGGTCCGCGTACCGGGCCGCCTGGTTGAGGTCGTGCAGCACCGCGACGACCGTCCGCCCGCGCTCCACGTTCAGCCGGCGCACCAGGTCCAGCACCTCCACCTGGTGCGCGATGTCCAGGAAGGTGGTGGGCTCGTCGAGCAGCAGGATGTCGGTGCCCTGGGCGAGCGCCATGGCGATCCAGACCCGCTGGCGCTGCCCGCCGGACAGCTCGTCCACGCCGCGCTCGGCCAGCTCGGCCGTCGAGGTGCGCTCCAGCGCCTCCGCGACCGCCGCCTCGTCCTCCGCCGACCACTGCTGCCACCAGCTCTGGTGCGGCTGGCGGCCGCGCGACACCAGGTCGGCCACCGCGATCCCCTCGGGGGCGGACGGCGACTGCGGCAGCAGCCCGATCCGCCGGGCGATCTGCTTGGTGGGGACGCGTGCCAGCTCCTCGCCGTCCAGCAGCACCGCGCCGCGCACCGGCTTCAGCAGCCGGCCCAGCGCGCGCAGCAGGGTGGACTTGCCGCAGGCGTTCGGGCCGACGATCACCGTGACCTTCCCGTCCGGGATCCGCAGCGAGAGCTCCTCGGCGACGGTGCGCGCCTCGTAGGCGAGGGTGAGGCCCCGCGCCTCCAGCCGGTGGGCGGGCACCCGGTCCGCGGTCCCGGCGGCGTCGACGGGCCCGACGGCGCGGGCGGCGTCGACGGACTCGACGGCATCGACGGACTCGGCGTCGGCGGGCATCGGGACCTCCACGACTCAGGAACCTCCACGGCGGGAGCGGATCAGCAGCCACATCAGGTACGGCGCGCCGACCAGCCCGGTCACCACGCCGACCGGCAGCTCGGTGGGCGCCAGCAGCCGGCGGGCCAGCAGGTCGGCGAGCACGACGACCAGCGCGCCGGTGAGCGCCGAGCAGAACAGCGGGATCTGTGCCGAGCGGACCAGCCGCACGGCGATCTGCGGGGCCACCAGCGCGACGAAGTTCACCGGTCCGGCCGCGCCCGCCGCGCAGGAGGCGAGCACGACGCCGAGCAGCGCCATGCCGAGCCGGATCCGGTTCAGCCGCAGCCCGAGGCCGATGGCGGTGGCGTCGTCGAAGGAGATCGAGCGCTGCGCCCGCGCCGCCCACAGCGCCGGCGGCGCAGCGGCCAGCAGCACCCAGGCGAGCCAGCCGGCCTGGTCGTAGCCGGAGCCGTTCAGGCTGCCGGTCATCCACACCTTGGCGGCCTGCGCCTGGAAGCCGTCGCCCTTGGTGAGGAACACCGAGGTCAGCGAGGAGAGCGCGACGGAGATCCCGATGCCGATCAGCACGAAGCGCTGGGCGTGCAGCCCGCGCCGCCAGGCCAGCAGGTACACCAGCAGGCCGGCCGCCAGCCCTCCCGCGACGGCCGCGTACGGCACCTCGCCGGTGGAGCCGACCACGCCGTACGCCAGCAGGCCGACCACGGTGGCGGTGGCGCCCCAGGAGACGCCGACCACGTCGGGGCTGGCCAGCGGATTGCGGGCGACGGTCTGGATCAGCGCCCCGGCCAGTCCGAGCGCGGTGCCGACCAGCAGGCCGACCACCACCCGGGGCAGCCGGAACTCGCCGACCACCAGCTCGTGCGGGCTCGGCCGCCCGAACACCACCTTCAGCACCTCGCCGGGCGCCACGGTGGACTCGCCCAGGCAGAGCGAGGCGACGACGGCGGCGGCCAGGGCCGCCAGCAGGCCGAGCGCCGCCCAGGCCGAGCGCCGGTGCAGCAGGAAGGAGGCGCCCCGGGCGCGCACCACGGTGTAGCCGCGCAGCGGCACGGTCGGGGCCGTCACGCCGCCACCACCGTGCGCCGCCGGACCAGGGCGACCAGCACCGGCACACCGACCAGTGCGGTCATCACACCGGCCGGGACCTCGGAGGGCGGGAACAGCACCCGGCCGAGGGTGTCGGCGAGCAGCAGCAGGGCCGGGCCGAGCACGGCGGAGAGGGCGAGCACCCAGCGGTGGTCGGCGCCGGCCACCGCGCGGGCGGCGTGCGGCACGGCGAGGCCGACGAAGGCGACCGGCCCGGCCGCGGCGACCGCCGAGCCGGTCAGCACGGTCGCGCCGAGCGCGCCGACGGCCCGCACCAGCCCGGTCTTCGCGCCGAGTCCCTTGGCGGTGTCGTCGCCGAGCGCCAGCGCGTCCAGCCCGCGCGCCACCGCGAACACCAGCACCGTGCCGACGGCCAGGAACGGCAGCAGCTGCCAGGCGACGTCCGCGGTGCGGCCGGAGAGCGAGCCGACGTGCCAGAACCGGAACTGGTCCATGGCGGCCGCGTCGGTGGTGAGCACCAGGGTGTTCAGCGAGGCGATGAACGCCGAGACCGCCGAGCCGGCGAGCGCCAGCTTGACCGGTGTCGCCCCGCCCCGGCCGCGCCCGGCCAGCCCGTACACCACCACGGTGGCGACCACCGCGCCGGCGAAGCCGAACCAGACGTAGCCGGTGAGCGTGGAGATCCCGAACGCGGAGATCGCCAGCACCACGCCGGCCGCCGCGCCCTGGCTGACGCCGAGGATGCCGGGGTCGGCGATCGGGTTGCGGGTGATGCCCTGCATGACGGTGCCGGCCAGGCCGAGCGCCGCGCCGACCGCGAGGCCGACGACCGTGCGCGGCACCCGCAGCTCGCGGACCACGACGGCGTCGGTGGAGTCCCCGCCGTGCAGCAGGGCGTCGAGGGTGTCGCCGAACGGGATGTTCCGGCTGCCGACCGCCAGGCTCAGCAGCACCGCGGCGGCCAGCACGGCCAGCGCGGCGGCGAGCCACAGGATGCGGCGGCGCAACAGGCCGGCTCTGCCGGGCGCGGTGGTATCGGTCATGGCTCTCTCTCGCAGATAGCTCAGGTAAACCTAAGTTCCACGCCGAAGCCGGGGCAAATCGTTACTTCGCGCAGGTCGGGGGTCACCCGGCTCGCGCGGGGTCGCGCGGGGCGGCCGGGCCGCGCGGGCCGGGCCGGCCCGCCCCGTTGGGTAGCCTGGCGGCATGCCTGCGACCCCGGACGCCCCGCTCACCGTCGGCTTCGACCTCGACATGACGCTGCTGGACACCCGGCCCGGTATCCGCGCCACCTACCTGGCGCTGTCGGCCGAGACCGGGACCGCCATCGACGCCGACCTGGTGGTCACCCGGCTCGGGCCGCCGCTCCTCGACGAGCTGCGCAACTGGTTCCCGGCGGAGCGGGTGGAGGCGGTCGCGCAGCGCTACCGCACGCTGTACCGGGACCACGCCTTCGCGCCGACCGTCCCCCTGCCCGGCGCGCACGCCGCCCTGGACGCGGTCCGCGCGCACGGCGGCCGGGTGGCGGTGATCACCGGCAAGTACGAGCCGAACGCCCGGCTCCACCTGGAGCACGCGGGCCTGCGGGCGGACGCGGTGGCGGGCGATCTCTGGGCGGAGACCAAGGGCGACGCGCTGCGCGAGCACGGCGCCACCGTCTACGTCGGCGACCACCTCGGCGACATCCGCGGCGCCCGGCACGCGGGCGCCGTCGCGGTGGCGGTGGCCACCGGCCCGTACGGCGCCGAGGAGCTCCGGGCGGCGGGCGCGGACGTGGTGCTGCCCGACCTCACCGCCTTCCCGGCCTGGCTGGCCGGGCACCTCGCCGAGGCCGTCTAGCCGGATCCGGCGCGCCCCGGCTCAGGCGTTCGCGCGGGAGCGGCGGCGCTGGGCCCGGGCGGAGAGCAGCAGGCCGGTGAGGGCGAGCAGGAAGCCCAGCGGCATCAGCATGCTCAGCCAGTACGCGGCCGTGGGCAGCGGCGTCAGGTGCAGGAACAGCGGCACGAAGGTGACGAGCGTGGCGAGCGCGCCGAGCCCGAAGACGATCGCTCCGGCCTTGACGTAGACCTCGCCGCGGTCGGCGCTCTGGCTGCTCACGGGGCTTGCTCCTCTGCGGCCGGGACGGCGGGTTCGGCTGCCGTCCCAGTCTCGCAGAGGCCGCCGGGGGCCGGTGCCGCGCGGTGCCGGGCGGCGGCGGCCGCGACCGCTTCGCGGACGAGCGGCCCGGTCACGTTGCGCAGTTTTCCGGGCGCTGGGAGTTTTGATCCCTGCTGGGCGGGGGTATGCAGGCTGTGCCGAGGGGTGCGATCAGTGCGCCCCGCTCTCTCCGACCGGGGGTGCGAGCCTGTGGACAGCGCCGAGCCGCGCCCCGGCCATGCCGGCCCCGGATCCGCCGTGGCCGCCGGAGCTCCGTACGGATCTTGTGCGGAACGCGGATGAGACAGTGACGGACCGTTAGTCTGCTCCTTACAGCGTGCTGACCGTACGCGCCCCTGCGGGCGTGCCCCCAGGCCGGCCCGCTCTCCCACCACCCAGCGATCCCCGGCCAGGGCCCGGGATCCCTCACACCCACATCGAGGACTGTTCGAGATGCCCACCGGCCAGGTCAAGTGGTTCAACGAGACGAAGGGCTTCGGCTTCCTGTCGCGCGACGACGGCGGCGACGTCTTCGTCCACACCAAGGCGCTGCCCGCCGGGATCACGTCGCTGAAGCCTGGCCAGCGGGTCGAGTTCGGCGTGGTCGCCGGACACCGCGGCGACCAGGCGATGCAGGTCCAGCTGCTGGACGCGCTGCCGTCGGTGGCCGCCGCCCAGCGCAAGAGCCCGGACGACATGGCGGCGCTCGTCCAGGACCTCATCACGATGATGGACGCGGTGCTGCCGGGCCTGCAGCACGGCCGCTACCCGGCCAAGCCGGCCGGCCAGAAGCTCGCCGTGCTGCTGCGCGGGGTGGCCGACCAGTTCGACGTCTGAAGCGGGCCCCGGACGCGCAGGCTCAGAAGTCCAGCGCACCCGGGCCGAGCGGGGGCACCAGCCCCTCCGCGGCGGCCCGGGTGAGCAGCGCCCGCACGGCCGCGTGCCCCTCCTCGCCGAGGTCCGCGGTGAACTCGTTCACGTACAGCGCGATGTGCCGGTCCGCGACGGACGGGTCCATCTCCTGGGCGTGCTCCAGCACGTACCCGCGGCTGGCCTCCGGGTCCTCCCAGGCCTGCCGCACGGAGGCGCGGATCGCCCCGGCGAGCTCCCGCAGCCGCTCGGTGCCGAGCGAGCGCCGGGCGATGATCGCGCCCAGCGGGATCGGCAGTCCGGTCTCCCGCTCCCAGGCCTCGCCCATGTCGGCGAGGCAGCGCAGGCCGTAGTCCTGGTAGGTGAACCGGGCCTCATGGATGACCAGGCCGGCGTCCACGCGGCCGTCCCGGACGGCGGGCATGATCTCGTGGAACGGCAGCACCACGATCCTCCCCAGGCCGCCCGGCACCGCCTTCGCCGCCCAGAGCCGGAACAGCAGGTAGGCGGTGGACCGCTCGGAGGGGACGGCCACGGTCCTCCCGCTCAGGTCGTCGCCGCTCTCCGGGCGGGTCAGCACCAGCGGGCCGCAGCCGCGCCCCAGCGCGCCGCCGCAGGGCAGCAGGGTGTACTCGTCCAGCACCCACGGCAGGGCGGCGTAGCTGACCTTGAGGACGTCCAGCTCGCCGCGCTCGGCCAGGCCGTTGGTGACGTCGATGTCGGCGAAGGTGACCTCGGGGGCGTCCGCGCCCGGCACCAGGCCGTGCGACCAGGCGTGGAAGACGAAGGTGTCGTTGGGGCAGGGCGAGTACGCGATGCTCAGCCGTTCAGCCACGGCCGGCCTCCTTCACTAGCGCGGGGTGGGGCAGGGCGGCGAAGGCGCGCTCCAGCGCGGCCAGCGCCTCGCCGATCCGCCAGGCGGACCGGTCGCGCGGGCCCACGGCGTTGGAGACGGTCCGCAACTCGAACGACGGCACGCCGTGCCGGGCGGCGGCCTCGGCGACCCCGAAGCCCTCCATCGCCTCGGCGACCGCGTCCGGATGGCGGGCGGTCAGGGCGGCGGCGCGCCCGGCGCTGCCGGTCACCGTCGAGACGGTCAGGACCGTCCCGGTGACCGCGCCCAGGGCCTCGGCGGCCAGTGCCACGGCGGCCGGCGGCGGGGTGTGCCGGACGCTGCCGAAGCCCAGCTCGGTGACGTCGGCGAAGCCCTCGGGGGTCTCGGCGCCCAGGTCGGCGGCGACGATCGCGGTGGCGACCACGGTCGCGCCGGGCGCCGCCCGGGGGGCGAAGCCGCCGGCGATCCCGGCGGAGAGCGCCAGGTCGTAGCGGGCGGCGGTGAGCGCGGTGGCCGCGGCGGCCGCGGCGGCGCCCGGGCCGACCCCGGCGGCCAGCACGTCCACCGTCACGCCCGAGGGGTGGGCGACGCGGTCCAGCGCGCCGCCCGGCAGCGCCACCCGCTCCCGGGGGCCCTGCGGAGCGCCCAGGCCGCGCAGCACGGCATCGGCCTCGGCCGGCACCGCGACGACGACGAGCAGCCGGGCCCGCGCGGGGTCCGACTGCTCGCCGGGGAGTCGTACCGTCACCGGACGACCGTCAGCTGTCCTGGGTGTTCAGCTGGAAGTACCAGACGGCGTAGATCGAGTCCGGAGCCTTCGGGTCGGTCTCGACCACGGTGATGAGGGTCTTGCCGGAGGCGTTGAGCGCCTTGCCGGCCGGGACCGAGCCCGAGAACGTGGCGTTGCGCGCCGCCGAGGCCAGGATGAAGCGGCCGCCCTGGCCCTGCTGGCCGCCGTTGGTGTTGGCCCACCAGCCGCGGTCCGCCACCTCCGGGCTGACGCCGACGCCGATCCGGTCGCTGACCGTCACGTCGGACGAGGGGAGGGTGCCGTCCTCCAGGGCCTTGCCGGCCTTGTCCTGGCACTCCTCCTGCTGCTGCTCGGTCAGCGGCTGGCCGCCGTTGAAGCAGAACGGGTCGTGGGCCTGCGAGGAGTTGCCGACCACCAGGGTGGCGCGGTGGTCGCTGATCTCGTGCTGGTTCGACGCGTAGGCGATGGACCCGCCGACCGTGCCGGCGGCGATGACGACGACGGCGCCGAGGCCGGCGACTGCGCGGGTGCTGAGGCTCATGCGTCAGAGGCTACCGGGCTTTCGCGATCACGCCGCGCGGGGGTCGGAAACCGCGTGTTGTCCGCGGAACCGCCCGCTACGCCACCCGGGGCGCGGCCGGGCGGTGGCGCACCCCCACCCGCAGGAGCGAGCGGAGCGTCCAGAGCAGCACCGCGCCGACCACGGCGGCGGCCACCGACAGGCCGAGCGCGCCGTTCAGCGGCAGCAGGATGCCGACCGCGCCGCCCGCCACCCAGGACAGCTGGAGCGCCGTCTCCGAGCGGGCGAAGGCGGAGGTCCGCACGGACTCGGGGACGTCCCGCTGGATCAGCGCGTCCAGCGAGAGCTTGCCCAGCGAGGCCGCCAGCCCGGCCGTCCCGGCGACCGCCACCACCGTCACCGTGCCGTACCAGAGCGCCGCGGCGGCCGTGGCGCAGCCGGCCAGCAGCAGCATCGCGGTGACCGTCAGCTCCGGGCCGCGCGGGCGCAGCCAGGCGCCGAGCACCGAGCCGAGCG
The DNA here is from genome assembly GCF_042749955.1 of Kitasatospora sp. NPDC059462. Lineage (NCBI taxonomy): Bacteria > Bacillati > Actinomycetota > Actinomycetes > Kitasatosporales > Streptomycetaceae > Kitasatospora > Kitasatospora sp. NPDC059462. The sequence goes on from NZ_JBHYUU010000003.1 coordinate 10,618, forward strand.
CGTTGCCCGTCCCGGCGGCCAGCGCCACCAGGCCGAGCGCGAGGGTCGGCCGCAGGCCGCCGACCGGGTCGTCGCGCAGCAGGAACGCCAGGAACAGCACCAGGAAGCCGACCAGCCAGCGCATCGCCGCCATCGCGCGCAGCGCCAGGATCACCGAGGGGCCGACGGTGCGCAGCGAGGCCCTGGGCCGCTGTCCGGCGGCGGCCGGCCCGCCCGTCCCGGCGCCGTCCCGGCCGGTCGGCGCAGCGTGGCGGCGGTCCGCCGGGTGCTCCTCGGCGTGCAGCACGGCGCGCTGCTCGCCCTTGGCCGAGTCCACCTCGTGCGGCAGGTGGAAGGCCATCAGGGTGCCCGCCACGAACACCAGGAAGGCGCCGCGCAGCGGCCAGCCCGGCCCGATCAGGTGCAGCAGCCCGCCGACGCCGGCCGCCACCATGGTGGCCAGCAGCCCGGCCAGGGTGACCCGGGAGTTCGCCTTCACCAGGGAGAGCCGGCTGGGCAGCAGCCGGGGCACCACCACGCTGCGCACCACCCCGTAGGCCTTGGAGGCGACCAGCACGCCGAGCGCCTCCGGGTAGAGCGCGAGCCCGCCGCCGGCCACCACGCCGGCCATCGTCCAGGCGAGCACCGCGCGGGCCAGCATCGAGGTCGCCATCGCGGCCCGGCGGCCGTGCGGCAGGCGGTCCAGCAGCGGGCCGATCACCGGCGCCAGCAGGGCGAACGGCGCCATGGTGACCAGCAGGTAGAGCGCCACCCGGCCGCGGGCCTCGCCGGTGGGCACCGAGAAGAAGATGGTGGAGGCGAGCGCCACGGTGATCAGCATGTCGCCGAAGGCGTTCAGGGCGTGCAGTTCGATGAGCTTGGCCAGGCCCGACTCGCCGGCGCCCTCGGCGGCGGTGGCCCGGCGGATCCGGCGCCCGGTGCCGTGCACCACCTTGCCGGTGCGCGAGCCGGCCGCGGAGGCGGTGCGGACCAGGAAGTGCCGGCGCGGCTCCTCCGCCTCCGCCGTTTCCGCCGTCTTCTCCGCTTCTGCCGCTTCCTGCGCGACGGGCCCGGTGGCTCCGGGGCCGTCGGCGGCGGGCAGTGGCGAGGGGTCCACCGGCTGCGGTTCGCCCGCAGCGTGGACCGGAGGCTGCTGTCGCGGCACCGCGTTCGCCTCGTCGGGAATGCCGTCCTGCGAGGCCCGCAGTGCGTGCTGCGACGGGTTCTCGTCCGCCACATGCCCATCCTGCCCCAGAATCGGGACGACAACGCGGGATTCCGCTCCGCGCCGCGCGGCCGACGGCCGGTGTTCCCGTTCCGGACGCTCCGGAGCCACTGCTGACGCCCCGGACTGTGCCGGGCGGCCGACCGGCGGGTAGCCTGCCCAGGGTCCGCCCGACGGCCCGACCGGCGCCGGCGGACCTGCCGAGCGGCGCGGCCGGTATCCGCGGCGGCCCGCGGTCGCGCAGAATGGACGGGGAAACCGAGCCGCGACGGAACAGGCAACTCGCCGTGGGCGACAGAAGAACTGGGAGAGAATCGACGCCGTGAGTGCTGCGATGCGAAGCCGTACCCCTGATCGGCTCTGTGCCGAGGCCGTCGAACTCGCCCGCCAGGCCGCCGAGGACGCCGTCGGTGCCGAGACCGTCGGCGCGCACCTGGGTGTCCAGGCCGAGGCCGACCGTGTCGTCACCCACACCTTCGAGTGCCTGGACGCGGCGTACCGGGGCTGGCACTGGGCCGTCACCGTGGCCCGCGCCCCGCGCGCCAAGAACGTGACGCTGGACGAGGTCGTGCTGCTGCCCGGCGCCGACGCGATCCTCGCCCCGCAGTGGGTGCCGTGGAGCGAGCGGCTGCGCCCGGGCGACATGGGCCCCGGGGACCTCCTGCCCACCGACGCCGACGACCTGCGCCTGGAGCCGGGCTGGACCGGCGAGGACGAGCCCGCGCCGAACTCCGCGGTGGCCCAGGCCGCGCAGGAGGACGTGCTGGTCTCCGACCCGGACATCCAGCCGGCGCCGGTGCGCGCGCAGATCGGCGCCGTCGCCGACGAACTCGGCATGGGCCGCAGCCGGGTGCTCTCCCGGCTCGGCATGCACCTGGCCGCCGACCGCTGGGAGAAGGCGCACGGCCCGCAGACCCCGATGGCGCAGTCCGCCCCGGCCTCCTGCGTCAGCTGCGGCTTCCTGGTCCCGATCGGCGGCACGCTCGGCCAGGCCTTCGGCGTCTGCGGCAACGAGTTCGGCCCGGCCGACGGCCAGATCGTCTCCTTCGCCTACGGCTGCGGCGGGCACTCCGAGGCGGCCGTCATCCCGGCCCCGCCGGCGCCCGCCGAGCTGATCCTGGACGAGCTGGTGGTCGAGCCGCTGCCGCTGCACCCGGACCGGCTCTCCGGCTCGGTCGAGCCGGACGCGCCCACCGAGGAGCTCGGCCACTCCTGAGCGCAGCCGCCCGCGGCCCGTCCCACCCACCCGGTGGGGCGGGCCGCCGCCGTTGCCGCCCGCATCGCGGTGGGCCCGGAGGCGTGCCGCCGCCGGGGGCGTGTCCGGAGCAGTCCTTCCGGCAGGGAAGAATGCCCCCGTAGGGCACAACAGGGCGGCGGAAGGCGGCAGGTCCAGTGGAACCTCGGATCATCGGCAGCGGCACGGACGAGCACCTCGCGGACCCCTTCGGCAGCGCCGAGCTGCGCCGTCGGGTGCTGGACGCCTGGGCCGCCTCCCCGGCCCGGTTCCGGGAGGACGCCAACGCCGAGGAGGAACTGGCCCTCGGCGGCTACCGCGACCGGCTGGTCGTCGAGCTGGCGCAGAACGCCGCCGACGCCGCCGTCCGCGCCGGGCAAGGCCCCGGCCGGCTGCGGCTCACCCTGGCGGACGGCGTGCTGGCCGCCGCGAACACCGGCGCGCCGCTGGACGCCGCCGCCGTGGAGTCGCTGTCCACCCTGCGCGCCTCCTCCAAGCGGGGCGGCCACGACACCACCGTCGGCCGGTTCGGCGTCGGCTTCGCCGCCGTCCTCGCCGTCACCGACGAGCCCGCCGTGCTCGGCTCGGCCGGCGGGGTGCGCTGGTCGCTCGGCGAGGCCCGGGCGCTGGCCGGGGAGCAGCCCGCGCTGGCCGACGAGCTGCGCCGCCGGGACGGCCACGTCCCGCTGCTGCGCCTGCCGTTCGCCGCCGAGGGCCCGGCGCCGGAGGGCTACGACACGGTGGTGGTGCTGCCGCTGCGCGACGCCGCCGCCGAGGACCTCACCCGCCGGCTGCTGGCCGGCGTCGACGACGCGCTGCTGCTCACCCTGCCCGGCCTGGCCGAGGTGGTGGTGGAGACCTCGGAGGGCACCCGCACCCTGACCCGTACGGCCGCCGAGCCGCGGCCCGACGGGGTCACCGAGGTGACCGTCACCGACGACGCGGGCGGCGGGCTGCGGCGCACCGTCTGGCAGACCGCCGAGGCGGCCGGCGCGCTCGGCGCCGACCTGCTCGCCGACCGGCCCACCGAGGAGCGCGCCCGCCCCTACTGGACGGTGACCTGGGCGGTGCCGGTCTCCGACGAGGGCGCCCCGCAGCGGCCCGCGATCGCCCCGGTGCTGCACGCGCCCACCCCCAGCGACGAGCCGCTCGGCCTGCCCGCGCTGCTGATCGCCTCCTACCCGCTGGACTCCACCCGCCGGCACGTCGCCCCCGGCCCGCTCGCCGACTTCCTCACCGAGCGCGCCGCCGACGCCTACGCCGACCTGCTGCGCGCCCGCGGCGGCGACCTCGGCTCGCTCGGCCTGGTGCCCGGCCCGCTCGGCCAGGGCGCGCTGGACAACGCGCTGCGCGCCGCCGTGCTCTCCCGGCTGCCCGGCACGCCGTTCCTGCCGCACCCGGCGCCGGTCGAGGAGGGCACGCCCGCGCTGCGGCCCCGGGACGCCACGCTGCTGGAGGGCGCGGACGGCTCGGTGGTCGAGGCGCTGGCGCCGATCTTCCCCGGCCTGCTGCCGGCCGGCCTGGAGCGCCGCACCGAGCTGCGGGTGCTCAACGTGCGCCGGGTCCCGCTCGCCGAGGTGGTCGACCAGCTGGGCGGCCTGGACCGGGAGCCGGCCTGGTGGCGCAACCTGTACGCGGCGCTCGGCGGCGCCGACCCGGAGGCGCTCGGCGCGCTGCCGGTGCCGCTGGCCGACGGACGGACGATCACCGGCCCGCGCCGCGTCCTGCTGCCCTCCGACGACGCCGACTGGGCGGCCTTCCCCGGCTATCCCGAGTCGCTGGCCGGCGCGCTCGCCGTGCTCGACCTGCGGCTCGCCCACCCGGAGGCCGCCCACCCGCTGCTGGCCAAGCTCGGCGCCGGCGCGGCCACCCCGGCCGGGGTGCTGGACACGCCCGAGGTGCGGGCCGCCGTCGCCCGCTCCTACGAGCTGGCCGAGGACGACCCGGACGCCGCCGCCGACCTCGCCGAGGCGGTGCTGGCGCTGGTCAGGGCGGCCGCCCCGGCGCCCGGCGAGCACCCCTGGCTGGCCCGGCTGGCCCTGCTCGACGACGAGGGCGAGCCGGCCCGCGCCGGTGAGCTGCTGCTCCCCGACAGCCCGCTCGCCGCGCTGGCACGCGAGGACGACGCCGCCTGGGTGGACGACGAGCTGCTGGAGCGCTGGGGCCCGGAGGTGCTCGCCGCCGCCGGCGTGCCGGCCGAGTTCGTGCTGGTCCGCGCCGAGGACGTGGTGCTCGACCCCGACGACCTGGAGCGGCTCGACCCGACCGCGCCCACCGACCGGGCGGCCGGCGGCCACCCCACCGGTCTGATCGACGAGGCGCCGGACGGCCTGGCCGACTGGGCCGAGGACGCCCTGGAGGCGCTGCACGCCGACGACGGGGACACCGTGGGCGTCCCGCCGGTCGCCGCCGAGCTGCTCGCCGTCCGCGACCTGGACCTGGTGGACGACGACGCCTGGCCGCAGGCACTGGCCGCGCTGGCCCGCCCGCCGTACCGGGACGCCGTGGTCACCCCGGTCCGCACCCTGCTGCCGGACGGCTCGTACGCCGACCTGCCGCCGTACACCGCCTGGTGGCTGCGCGACCACCCGGTGCTGGACGGCCGGGAGCCCGCCGGGCTGCGCGCGGCCGGCGCCGACCCGCTGCTGCGCGGCCTGTACGACGAGGCCCGCACCACCCTGGACGAGCAGTTCCTGCACGCGCTGGGGGTGCGCACCACGCTGGCCGCGCTGCTCGCCGAGCCGCACGGGCCGGACGAGGTGCTGGACCGGCTCACCGACCCGGCCGCCGAGGTCGGGCACCGCCAGCTGCACGGCATCCACAGCGCGCTGGCCCGGGTCGAGCCGGAGCGGATCGAGCCGCTGGACGTGGTGCGGGCGGTGCCGCCGCTGGACCGTGCCACCGGCCGCCGCCCCGACCGGACGATCGTGGTGGACGCCTCCGAGGCGGTCGTCGCGGACGCCCCCGACCTGGTGGAACTGCTGCACGACCACCCGCTGCTGCCGGTCGCCCCGGCGCTCGCCGCCGACCTCGCCGAGCGGCTGCACGTCTCGCTGGCCAGCGAGGTGGCCGGCGGCCGGGTGCTCTCCGAGGGCGCCCTGCACCGGGTGCCGGCCGTGGTGCGGGAGCTGCTGCCCGGCTGCCCGGCCGCCTACGAGGAGCACGAGGAACTGCTGGTGGTCGGCCCGGACGGCGAGGAGGCCGCCGTCGACTGGCGCTGGGACCCCGCGGCCGGCACCCCGGAGGCGCCGTACGACCCGGAGTCGGCCGAGGAGGCGGACGAGGACGACGAGTTCGAGGTGCCGCCGGTGCCCGGGCTGCTGCACGCGGCCACGCCGGAGGGGCTGGCCGCCGGGCTGGCCTGGTCGGTGGGGCAGTGGCACCGCCGGTTCGAGGTGCTGGCCGCGCTCAGCGAGCCGGACCGCGCCTACGAGCTGTCCGCCGCCCGCGACTTCGAGGGCTGAGTCCTCGCCGCCGTGCTCCGGTTCCCGTGCCTCAGGAGCGGGAGCCGGAGCGGGTCCGGCCGCGGGCGGTCAGCCGCAGGTAGATCGCCAGGGTGATCACCACCCAGGCGGCGGTCAGGACGGCGATCACCACCTTGGTCAGCCGCGGTCCGGCGTCGATCCCGGCCAGCGCGCCGGCCCCCGCCATCGCCAGGGCCAGTACCCCGGTGGCCAGCAGCCCGCCCAGGAAGGCCGCGAAGGCCTCCAGCTCACCGCCCCTGCGTCCCATCGCGGCACCCCCCTGTCGCCCGCTCCCCGGTCCCCGGTCCCCGGTCAATCATCGGTCCGGCGGCGCATGATCCGCCAGACCACCTCCAGCACCAGCCCGGCGGCGACCGCGATGGCGACGCCGATCCACGGGTCCCGGGTCCCGGACAGCGAGAGCTGGAAGAAGTCCGAGAGCCACGGCACGGTCAGCACCAGGGTGAACGCCCCGCCCATCGTCCCGATCAGCAGCAGCCGCCACCAGTTGTACGGGCGGGCGACGATCGCCAGCACCCAGATCGCGACCAGGAAGAGCGTCAGGGTCGCCACGCTGGTGTCCGACTCCAGATCGGTCGCGTGGTCGGCGCGGGCCAGCGCGTACGCGGTGAAGGTGGCCGTCCCGGCGATCAGGCCGCCCGGGATCGCCAGCCGCAGCACCCGGCGCACGAAGCCGGTGCGGGCGCGCTCGTTGTTGGGCGCGAGCGCCAGGAAGAAGGCCGGCACGCCGATCGTCAGGGTGGACAGCACGGTGGAGTGCCGGGGCAGGAACGGGTACGGGGAGTGGGTGAAGATCACCAGCAGCGCCAGCAGCACCGAGTAGACCGTCTTGACCAGGAACAGCCCGGCCACCCGCTCGATGTTGCCGATCACCCGGCGGCCCTCGGCGACCACCGAGGGCATCACCGCGAAGGAGTTGTCGAGCAGCACGATCTGGGCGACCGCCTTGGTCGCGTCGCTGCCGCTGCCCATCGCCACGCCGATGTCCGCGTCCTTCAGCGCCAGCACGTCGTTGACGCCGTCGCCGGTCATCGCCACGGTGCGCCCGCGCGACTGCAGCGCGCCGACCAGCCGGCGCTTCTGCTGCGGGGTGACCCGGCCGAAGACGGCGGTGCGCTCGGCCGTGTCGGCGAGGGCCTGCGGCTCGGTGGGCAGGGTGCGGGCGTCCACCGGGTGCTCGGCGCCGGGCAGCCCGAGGTGGGCGGCGACCGCGCCGACCGAGACCGCCGAGTCGCCCGAGATCACCTTGGCCTCGACCCGCTGGCCCTCGAAGTAGCGCAGCGTCTCGGCGGCGTCCTCGCGCAGCCGCTGGCGGAGCACCACCAGGGCGAGCGGCCGCAGCCCGGCGGCCGGGTCCGGGGCGTCCAGCGGGACGGGCGTGCGGCCCAGCAGCAGCACCCGCAGGCCCTGGGCGCCCAGCTCGTCCACCTCGGCCAGGGCCGGGTGGCCGGAGGGCAGCAGCACGTCGGGGGCCCCGAGCAGCCAGCTGGCCTCGTCGCCGCGCGGCTCCAGCAGCTGCACGCCGCTCCACTTGCGGGCGGAGGAGAACGGCATCGCCTCGATCACCCGCCAGCCGTCGCGCCGCTCGCCGCTGCCGTCGCCGTAGGCGTCGAGCACGGCCTGCATCGACGGGTTGGGGCGGGCGTCGGCGCCGGCCATCACGCCCAGGGCCTGCCGGACGGTCTCCTTGCGGGCGCCGTCCTCCGGTCCGCCGGGCTCGTCGGCCTCGATGATCCGCAGGTCGACGACGTCCATGCCGCCCTCGGTGAGGGTGCCGGTCTTGTCCAGGCAGACGGTGTCCACCCGGGCCAGCCCCTCGATCGCGGGCAGCTCCTGCACCAGGCACTGCTTGCGGCCCAGCCGGACCACACCGATCGCGAAGGCCACCGAGGTCAGCAGCACCAGGCCCTCGGGCACCATCGGCACGATCCCGGCGATCATCCGGCGGACCGCCTCGCGCCAGTCCCGGCCCTCCACCGCCAGCTGGCTGATGATCAGGCCGATCGCGGTCGGCACCAGCAGCCAGGTGATGAACCGCAGGATGCTGTCGATGCCGCTGCGCAGCTCCGACTTCACCAGGGTGAACCGGCTCGCCTCCTCGGCCAGCTGCGCCGCGTACGCCTCGCGGCCGACCTTGGTGGCGGTGAACGCGCCCGCGCCGGCCACCACGAAGCTGCCGGACATCACCGGGTCGCCGGGGTGCTTGAGCACCGGGTCCGGCTCGCCGGTGAGCAGCGACTCGTCGATCTCCAGGCCGTCCGCCTCGGTGACCTCGCCGTCGACGATCACCTTGTCGCCGATGCCGAGCAGCACGGTGTCGTCCAGCACGATCTCGCCGACGGCGACCTGCTGGGCGACGCCGTCGCGGCGCACCTGGGGCCGGGCCTCGCCGATCAGGGCGAGGCTGTCGAGGGTCTTCTTGGCGCGCAGCTCCTGGATGATGCCGATCGCCGTGTTGGCGACGATGACCAGGCCGAACAGGCCGTCCTGGAGCGGGCCGACGACCAGGATGATCGCGAACATCACGCCGATGATCGCGTTGAACCGGGTGAAGACGTTGGCCCGGACGATCTCCCGGGTGGAGCGGCTGGAGCGGACCGGAACGTCGTTGACCTCGCCGCGGGCGACCCGTTCGGCCACCTCGCCGGCGGTCAGCCCGCCGTGCCGCCCGGGCAGCAGCCCGAGCGGGTGCGCGCCGTCCGGCTGGTCACCGGCGGGCTGTTCCTCGGCGGGCTGCGCAGGCTGCGTCATGGCACCGACTCTACGGGTGCCTTATGTCCGATGCGTGCTACTAAAGGACTGTTCAGTCCGACCGGGTGGCCGGATTCTGCGCCTCCGCGGCGGCCGCCGCCCGGCTGCGCGCGATGGCGTCCCGGCGGGCCCGGCAGTACCAGAGGCCGATCAGTCCGAGCCCGCCGCCGGCCAGGCAGATCCACGGCCAGCTGCCGTGGCCGTGGTCGGAGAGCGTGCCCCAGAACGGGAGCAGGACCACGAATGCCACGAACCAGAGCACCGTGCCGCCGCCGACGATGGCGACGTCGTTGGCCTCCAGCGGCGGGGGAGAGGGGTGCAGTGGCGTCTTGGGCATGGGCCCTAGGGTACGGTGCGGGCGTACGTCCGATCGATTCTGGCGGGGGCTGTACGCGCCCGTTACGTGGGTTATTCGTTCTACGCGCGAAGATAGCGTACGAGCGATCGAGGAACCCATACTTGTCTCTCCGGTCGGTCGCGGCATGCTCAGGACACCGTGCTTCGTGCCCGTCCCACCGGGTCGCCCGGCGCCACCGTCGTTCCCGGGCGGGTCCCCCTCTCCTCCGCCCCCCACAGAGGACGCAGCATGCCCGTGGCCCAGCCGACCACCGAGTCGCCCGAGCCCGCCCAGCCCGACACGCCGAAGCCCCCGTTCGGCGCGCTGGACCGCTACTTCCGGATCAGCGAGCGCGGCTCCACCCTGCCGCGCGAGATCCGCGGCGGCGTCGCCACCTTCTTCACCATGGCGTACATCCTGGTGCTGAACCCGATCATCCTGGCCAGCGCCACGGACATGACCGGCGCCCACCTGGACAGCGCCCAGCTGGTCACCGCGACCGCGCTCACCGCCGGTCTGACCACGCTGCTCATGGGCGTCATCGGCAACGTCCCGATCGGCCTGGCCGCCGGCCTCGGCGTCAACACGATCGTCGCCCTCCAGCTCGCCCCCAAGATGACCTGGCCGGACGCCATGGGCATGGTCGTGCTGGCCGGCTTCGCGATCATGCTGCTGGTCGCCACCGGCCTGCGCGAGCGGGTCATGAGCGCCGTGCCGCTCGGCCTGCGCAAGGCCATCGCGATCGGCATCGGCCTGTTCATCACCCTGGTCGGCCTGGTCGACTCCGGCTTCGTCAGCCGCATCCCGGACGCCGCCCACACCACCGTTCCGCTCCAGCTCGGCACGGGCGGCCACCTGCTCGGCTGGCCCGTCCTGGTCTTCGTGCTCGGCCTGCTGCTCACCCTGGTCCTGGTGGTCCGCAAGGTCCCCGGCGCGATCCTGGTCTCCATCGCCGTGATGACCGGCGTCGCCGTCGTGATCGACAAGCTCGCCGACATCCCCGCCCTCAGCTGGGGCCTGACCGTCCCGGCCTGGCCGGGCAACCCGGTCGCCGCCCCCGACTTCGGCCTGGTCGGCGAGGTCAGCCTGTTCGGCGGCTTCGAGAAGGTCGGCGTCCTCACCGGCGTGCTCTTCGTCTTCACCGTCCTGATGTCCTGCTTCTTCGACGCGATGGGCACCATCCTCGGCGTCGCCGACGAGGCCCACCTGCTCGACGAGAAGGGCGACCTGCCCGGCATCAACAAGGTCCTGATGATCGACGGCATCGCCACCGCGGCGGGCGGCGCCACCTCCTCCTCCGCGAACACCTGCTTCGTGGAGTCCACCGCCGGCGTCGGCGAGGGCGCCCGCACCGGCTTCGCCTCCGTCATCACCGGCGGCCTCTTCGTGGTGGCGCTCTTCCTCACCCCGCTCGCCACCATGGTCCCCGCCCAGGCGGCCACCCCGGCCCTGGTCACCGTCGGCTTCCTGATCCTCGCGAACTCCGTGCGCGACATCGACTGGTCCGACTACACCATCGCGATCCCGGCCTTCCTGACCATCGCGATGATGCCGTTCACCTACTCCATCACCAACGGCATCGGCTTCGGCTTCATCACCTTCTGCGTCCTGCGCCTCGCCACCGGCCGCGGCCGCGAGGTCCCGCTCCCGATGTACGCCGTCTCCGCCGTCTTCGCCTTCTACTACCTGATGCCGGCCCTCGGCCTGCTCTGACCCCCGCCGACGGCCGAAGCGGCCCCGCGCTCCCTCCGGAGCG
>NZ_JBHYUU010000003.1:21394-34974 GCF_042749955.1 Kitasatospora sp. NPDC059462
TCGTGGGCTGCTGCTGTGGTTTTACCGCGCCCGGCTCGGCCCCCCCCCGCCGCCCCACGCGGCCCCGCGCCCCCCCCGGCGCGCGGGGCCGCTGCCGTCGTGGCGCCGGGGTGTCAGTGGACGCAGAACTCGTTGCCCTCGGGGTCCTGCATCACGGTCCAGGAGCCGCCCGGTTCGGTGACCTCGCGCAGGGGGGTGGCGCCGAGGGTGGTGAGGTGGGTGACGGTGGCGGCGCGGGCGGCGGGGCCGGGGTGGAGGTCGAGGTGGAGGCGGTTCTTGCCCTGCTTCGGCTCGGGGACGCGCTGGAAGAGGATCCGCCGGCCGAGGCCGGTGCCGCTGGCGGGGTCGTGCGGGTCCTCGGGGTGGCGGACGGCGGCGAGGGTCAGCCAGGCGTGCCGGCCGTCGACCTCGGTGACCAGGTCCGGGGTGATCGCGCCGGCCGAGAGCAGGCCGGCGATCAGGGTGCTGTGGTCCTCGACGGTGTAGTCGAGGGCGGCGGCCCAGAAGGCGGCCTGGCGGTGCGGGTCTGCGGCGTCGATGACGAGCTTCCAGTGCATGGGCATGTAACCGGTTATAGGGGTTGCGATCGGGTGGTGGCAAGGCCGAATGTCAAGAAGGCACCGGTGTAGGGGAGTTGGCGGGGGGCATACTCCCGGCTGAGACGGGGGAGGGGAGCGGTTCGATGGTGAGACAGGATCCGCCGACAGGGGTCGAGGAGCAGCTGCTGCCGGACCTGTTCCGGACGGCCGATCAGGCGTCGCTGTCCGGGCAGCAGCAGACGCTGCGCTGGTACCGGGGGCTCATCTCGATGCTGGTGGTCGCGGCGGCGGTGGGTTCGCTGCCCGGGCCGGACGAGAAGGGGGCCTCGGACATCACGCCGCTGTTCTCGGTGGTGGCGCTGCTGGTGGCCGGGTACTTCTGGTCGCGGCTGCGCCGCAGCAATCCTCAGGCGCGGTGGTACGAGGCGCGGGCGGCGGCCGAGTCGGTGAAGACGCTGGCCTGGAAGTACTCGGTGCGGGCCCGGCCGTTCGAGGGTGACGCCGCGTCGGATGACGTCGACCGCGGCTACGAGCTCCAGGTGGCGGACGTGCTGCGGGCGTTCGAGGACCCGGCGATCGTGCCGCCGGGGTCGACCGTCGAGATCACCCCGGAGATGCGCCGGGTGCGGGCGGAGTCGCTGACCGCCCGGCGGACGCTCTACCTGCGCACCCGGGTGGAGGGGCAGCGGACGTGGTACCGCTCGCGCGCCGAGTCCTGCGAGTCGCAGGCGGTCACCTGGGGGCTGGGGGTGGCGGTCCTGATCATCATCGGTGCGGCGGCGGCGATCGCGCAGGCGACCGGGGCGCTGCAGGTGCACGTCTTCGGGGCCACCTCGGCGGCGGCCGCGGCGGTGATCGCCTGGACGCAGCTGAAGCAGCTCCGCCCGCTGGCGGCCGCGTACCAGCTGGCGGCGCGGGAGCTGGAGAACGTCGGCAACCAGCTGTCCGACCTCGACGTGCGGGCGCCGGACGCCGAGCAGCGCTGGGCCCGGCTGGCCGCCGAGGCGGAGGACGCGGTGTCGCGCGAGCACACCACCTGGCGGGCGCGGCGGGCCTTCCCGCGCTGAGGCGCGGAGGGGAGGCGGCCGCGCCCGTGCGGTGTCACCGCTCGCGCGGGGCGAGCGGTGCCGCGCGGCCGACCAGGACCGGCTGGGCGCCGGTGGCGGAGCGGCTCGGCGACACCGCGAAGGCCAGCGAACCGACGAAGATGAAGCAGCCCAGCCCGACCACCAGCGGGAAGATGAACTGCAGCGCCATCAGCCCGTCGTCGACCGTGCGCGTGCTGTGCAGCCGGACGGAGACGGCGGCCATCCCGGTGTAGTGCATCGCGCAGACCGCGACACCCATGACCGGCGCGGCCGCCAGCACGGCGAGGGTGCCCCGGATGTTCAGCGCGGCCCACAGCGCGGCCGTCGCCGCGAACACCGCGATGGCGACGGAGAGGGCGACGGTGCGACCGTCGTAGCCGACGAAGCCGGGCAGGACCATCGCGGCCATGCCGAGGTAGTGCATCGCCGCGACCCCGAGGCCGGTGGTCAGCCCGCCCGCCAGCAGCGCCGTCCGGCGGTGCCGGCCGTAGCCCACGGAGAACACGCCGATGCCGACGACCGCGATCGCCACGAGCAGGCTGAGCAGGGTGAGGTCGGGCCGGTAGCTGATCTCCGCGCCGCTGACGGAGAAGCCGAGCATCGCGATGAAGTGCATCGACCAGATGCCCGCGCCGAGCGAGGCGGACGCGAAGAGCAGCCAGTGGACCCGGGTGCGGCCGGTGGAGACCAGGGCCCAGCGGGTTCCGCGCAGGGCGACGAAGGCGCCGAGGCAGGCGACCAGGTACGAGGCCGCCGGTGTCACCCAGCCGTGCGCGGCATGGTGGATCTCACCCACGAGGGACTCCTGTCGGGGTTGGGGGAGGAGGGGGGAGCACCGACACCGGGGCAGGGCGGACCGGCCGGCCGGGACCGGGTCCGCGAGGGGGGATGCCGGGGGGTGGGGGGTGCCCTGACACCGCCGGAGAGTAGCTGCTCCCGATGAGTCCCACAATGTGCGTTTTTCTTGTGAAATCGCAGGTCAGGGATGCCCTTCACGCCATCGGCATGATCTTGGCACCAAGCCCTGACGCACTCTTCCCAAAAGAGCCGGATCCATCCGAAAACGGGCGCAACGGTCAGGCGTCCAGGGGGGCCAGGCCGAACGGGTGGCCGGCCGGGTCGATCAGCACCTTCAGGGTGCGCCCGTGCTGGTAGGTGGGCTTGGTGGCGCCGAGGGCCAGGGCGCGCGCGGTGGCCGCCTCCAGGTCGTCCACGTAGAAGTCCAGGTGGAAGTGCTTGCCGCCGTCCGGCTCGGTCCACGGCTCGGGCCGGTACCCGCTGACCCGGCCGAAGCCGATCGGGCTGCCGCCCTCGGGGTTGTCCAGGATGGCGAACTGCTCGTCCGCGTGCCGGGTCTCCCAGCCCAGCAGCTCGCCGTAGAAGGCGGCCAGCGCGACCGGGTCGGCGCAGTCGATGGTGACCATGGCGAGGCGGGCGAAGCCGGAGTCGTCCTGCCCGGCCGGGTCGGCCTTGGTGGCTTGCTCGGCGGCGACGTCGGTCATGGCTGCTCGACCCTTCTGCTGAGCGGTGGTGCGGCTCCGGGGCCCGCGTGGACCGGGCCTCAGGACCAGCATCGCACCGGGAGTCACGGAGGGCACGGCAGGCCGGAGCGGGGTGGGGGAAAGGGGGCCGGGTGGTGATCTTCGAATTTGTGATCAGCGAAATGGATTGGAGGCATTCCGGATCGCTACACAATCGGCACGATTTGAGGGTCGGCGGGCAAAGATTGGTTGGATAAACTTTTGATCCAATCGGGGGATTGTTATTCACGGGGGGTTTTTCGATGGCGATCGAGCTTCCGAGTGAAGTGGCGACGCTCCTTGACTTCATCGGCATCCGCTGGCCCGCGGTCAACGAGGACAGGGTCCGTGAGTTCGGCGAGCAGGTGAAGGAGTTCGCGAAGGGCCTCGAAGCGGTGCACGCGGACTCGTCGGCGACGATCCATCAGCTGGGCGGGGCGTACGAGGGCGCGTCGTACCAGGCGTTGGCCGCCAAGTGGGCGTTGATGTCCGACAAGCACTTCGACCAGGTGGTCCAGGCCTCGCACGCGGTGGCGCAGGCGATGGACGTCGCGGCGGACGCGATCGTCGCGATGAAGCTGGAGGCGCTGGGCGAACTCATCGGCCTGGCCGCGACGTTCGTCGCCGCCCAGGCCGCCGCGGTGGCGACCCTCGGGCTGGCGGAGGCGGGCGCCGTCGCGGCCCAGCAGGCCGCGCGCAAGCTGATGGCCTACCTGGCGCGCCAGTTGGAGGACTACGTCGTCGGGCAGGTGGTCGAGGCGGCCATCAACCCGCTGGTGGAGGTCGTCGCGGAGGCGGTGGCCGGGCTGGTCTTCGAGGCGGCCGAGGCGGCGGTGAACGGCGGCGGCGCGGCCGGCAGCGGATTCAAGATCGACCCGGCGGCCGTGGAGGCGCACGCCCGCGCCCTGCACGAGCAGGCCGAGAAGGTCGCCCAGCACGCCCAGGTCTTCGGCGGCCGGGTGGCGGCGGTGAAATTCGAGTGAGCGACGCGGTCGTCAAGGCGCTCCAGAACGGTGCCAAGAAGCTCGGCAAGACCTTGGCCGACGACATGGGCAAGGCCGCCACCAAGATGTACAAGCAGGCGGGCGACAACCTCACCAAGACCGCCAAGCACCACAAGGACAACGACACCCACAACGCCGACGACTTCACCAAGAAGGGGGCGGAGAAGGCCGCCCCGCCGCCGAAGACGGGCCAGGGCGGCGGGGACGGCGGGGGCGGCGGAGCCACGAAGGCGCCGCGGAAGTACTACGTCCACGACGACGGCCGCGTCCAGGAGATCAGGAACGGACAGCTGGTGGACCTGGCCGGCCCGCCGGAGGCGTCGCTCAAGACGCTGCTGGACGGGACCTCGCACCAGGTCAAGGACGCGTCTCCGGACGACCAGAAGAAGAAGTACCACGCGAAGAAGTACAAGGACACGGACAAGGACGAGAACGGCGACCCCAAGAAGGACGAGAAGGTCGGCAGCCGGAGGATCGACGGGCCGACCATGCTCTCCCGGGCGGTCGAGGAGGCCCGCCAGGCCCAGGGCGACTACAAGGGCAAGAACTACGCGGCGATCCGCTACAAGCACCCCGACGGCGAGGAGATCGTCCTCGTCGGCCGCAGCGGCGACCGCAGCCACTCCGAGCGGTCCATCGGCAAACCGCTGCTCGGCGGCCGGGAGCAGTACGTCAGCGAGCTCTACACCGAACGTGCCCCCTGTCAGGCCAACGAGAACTGCGAGCGCTGGCTGGGGCGGCACTTCGCGTCCAGGAATCCCGGTCTCGACGTGAACCACGGCGTCGAATACGACGCCAAGGTCCCGAAGGCGGACCGCGACTGGGGCCACCGGGCCTATGTGGAGCAGCTCAAGCAGGACCACGGCGCGAACCAGCACGGTGGCACGATGGGCACGAAGGACTTCGAAGCGGAGGGGAAGAAGCTCAAGGCGGCCGAGGAGGCGGCGAAGGCCGCCAAGAAGCACAAGGGCATGTAGGGGCAGAACGACAGGATGGTTGACTGGTGCTGGTAGGAATCGACTGGCCCGTGCTCGTGGAACGAGCCGTGGCCGGCGACCTGTTGAGGTTCCGGGCCGAGGCCGCGGCGGAGCTCTGGGCGGGCGACGCCGAGGCCGTGCAGTTCGTGACCGAGGTCGGGGTGCCGTTCTCCAACGGGCTCTTCCGGATCCTGGACGAGCTGGCCGAGCGGCGGCCGGAGAACCCGGACTGGGCGTTCGCGCGGCCGCTGACCGATTCGCTGGTGGAGACGGAGCACGGCCGGCTGCGGCAGCTGGGGGAGTTGTACGGGGGGTTCGTCTTCCTCAACCTCGACGACGGCACGATCTGGGTCTGCGATCCGGACGCCGACGAGGAGTACGAGCTGATCCACCGCGACATCTCCTCGCTGGCGTACCTGGTGTACAAGATCGAGGTCGAGAAGCCGACGGACGAGGAGCATCCGACGCCCTACGACTGGTCCAACGCCGAGGAGTGCGTCCGGGAGGGGATGAACCGCTGGGACGAGGTGCCGTTCGGGGACGGCACGCGGTTCTGGGAGGCTTTCATGGACTCCTACCACATGACATGAGAGGGCCGGTTCGGACGTGAGCGCGGACAGGGACGACGAGCTGGCGGCGGCGCTGGTGGCGCACTTCGGGGGGCGCGGGTTGCGGGCGCTGCCGATCGCGCCGGCGGGGCCGTTGCGGGATCCGGGGCTGCCGGTGCAGGTGGGGCCGTACTTCCGGGCGACGGGGGAGTCGGATCCGCTGTCGGTGGGTGAGTGGGCGGCCGCGGCGGGGTGGGACGCGGGGGCCGCGGCGGCGCAGTTGCGGATCGGGACGGACGGCGGGGCCGAGCTGTACTTCGCGCCGGACCGGTCGGTGCGGGCGGTGGTGCCGGGGGCCGGGCCGCTCGACCTGCCGGTCGCTCCCGGGGTCGGGGCGTTCGCGCAGGGGCTGCTGCTGCTCGACCGGCTGCTGCCGGCGATCGCCGCGTCGGAGCGGCCGGACGTGGCGCTGGCCGCGTACCGGGAGCTGCGGCAGGGCCTGCTGGCCGTCGACCCGGCGGCGTTCGACGACCGCGAGGGCTGGTGGCCGCGGGTGCTGGACGACCTGCGGCGCCCGTTGAACATCGACTCCTCGGCGGCCTTCGAGGTGGTCGACGAGCACGGCGGGAAGCGCATCGTCACGGAGGTGGGCGGGCCCGGGCTGCTGCACCCGGAGGAGCGGCTCTGGCACCGGCTGCGGGCGGAGGGCGTGGAGGCCGGGCAGGTGGTCCGGGTGTACTGCGAGCTGGAGCCGTGCATGATGCCGGGGCACTACTGTGCGCGCTGGATGGCGCGGGAGTTCCCGCAGGCGGAGTTCACCCACGGCTTCGACTACGGGGCGACGGCCGAGTCCAGGGAGAACGGGATCAAGGCCCTGATGCTCAGCGTGGCCGAGCGGCGCGGCTGAGGACGGGGCCGAACGGGGAGGGGGAAGAGCGGGCGATGGTGCGCGACGGGCGGCGGATGCCGCCGCTGGGGGCGGGGCGCAGGCCGGCCGGACTGGCGCTGCTGGGGTGGCTGGACGACCCGAGGGCGCCGAGGCTGTGCCGGGTGGCGGGGCCGCCGGGGTCCGGGAAGTCGCATCTGCTGGCGTGGCTGGTGCGGGGCACCGTCGCGGGGGAGCTGCTCGGCGGGCGGCGGATCCACGCCGTGCTGCCCGCGGCCGGGGCCACCGTGCGGACCGCCGTCTGGTCGCTGGGGCGCCAGCTGGACCTGGTCGCGCACGCCCCGGGCCCGCTGGTCGAGGCGGTCGCGGCGGACGGCCGGCCGGCCGTGGTCTGCGTCCCCGGGCTGGACCTGGCCGAGGACCCGGCCGCGCTGGTGACCGGGCTGCTCGACCCGCTGCTGCGGTTGCCCGGGGTGCGGCTGGTGGTCGAGGCGGCGACCGGCGGTGCGGCGGCCGGGGCGTTCACCGCCGTACCGGCGCCCGCCGTGCTGGACCTCGGCGATCCGCAGTGGACGGACCCGGCGCGGTTCGCCGCCTGGGCGGCGGAACGGGGCGGCGACGCGACGGCGTACCCGCTGCCCGGCCGGGTGCCCGGGACGTCCGCGGCCCCGGTCGCGCCGGTCCCGCCGCCGCCCGGGGCCGATCTGCGCTCGCTGGGTGAGGAGGCGCTGTCCGCGCTCTGGACGGCCGCCGCCGCCGACCCCGGCCCGCTGGCCGCCGACCCGCTGCTCTACGCGCTGGCCGGGCCCGTTCCGGTGACGGCGGCCGTCGAGCGGCGGGACGACGCGCTCGCCCGGGCCTGGCGGGCCGCCGGTCCGGCGGTGGTCGACGAGCCCGACCCGGCGGTCCGGGCCGCCGTGCTGCGGACCCGGCTGCTCGGCGCGGACACCGTGTCGGCGGCCGCTGCGGCCGTCCTGACGCAGCTGCCCGCGCCCTGGAGCGGACGCTGGGCGCGTTGGGAGGGCGCCGACCGGGACTGGCCGGGCCCGGCCGTCGCGCTCACCGCCGGGGCGGGGCCGTACCTGTCGCAGGTGCTGGTGGCCGACCCGACCGGTTCGGTGCGGACCTTCGACGCCGCCACCGGGCGCCGTCTGGGCGCCGTGGTGGTGCCCGACCCGCGTCCGCTGCGGGGGCTGGCGGTGACGGCCGGCGGCACGGTGGTGCTGCTGGACGCCTGGGGCCGCCCGGAGCCGGTGGCCCCGGACGGGCCGCGGCCGGGCCCGGACGCGTCCGGGCCGGCGGCGGCGCTGGACGCGGTGCGGGCGGTGGCGGGGGACCTCAGTGCGGTGGCGGCGATCGGCGCCATGGCCGGATCGGCGCCCGCCTTCGGCGACGCGGACGGCGCCGTGCACTGGGCCGAGGACGGCAAGGTGGTGAGCGAGCGGCTGCACCACGGCCCGGTCACCGCGCTGGCCGGGACCGCGCTGGGCAGCGGGCCGCTGTCCGACCCGGAGATCCCGCTGCTGGTGAGCGGCGGCTTCGACGGTGCCGTCCGGCTCTGGGGTCCGCACTCGGCGCCGATGCCCGAGCCCTCGGACCGGCGGGGCTGCCCGGTGACGGCGGTGGCGGCGGGGGCGACGGCGGCCGGACCGGTGGTGGCGGCGGCCTGGTCGGACGGGCTGGTCCGGGTGCGGGACCTGGCCACGGGCGGGGTGCTGGACGTGCGGACCGGCTCGGAGGTGTGGTCGCTGGCGCTGGCCGGCACGCTGCTGGTGCTGGGCATGCCGGACGGACTGGCGGCGGTGGACACCAGGCGCCGAACACCCGCGGCTGAACGGGCGCCGAGCCCCTGCCGGGAGCCGGGACGCGGAGCGCCGGAATCCAATTTTCTTTAGCCAGAGTAATGACGTAGGCTAAAGAACATGCCCGAGATGTCCGAGCAGGACCTCGCAGCCATCAGTCAGCTGCGGTCGTCCGCCATGCGCCTCTCCCGTCGACTGCGCCACCAGCGGGTCGAGGAGTCGCTCAGTCCCACCGAGATCGGGGTGCTGGGCACCCTCGCCCGGTGCGGGAAGGCCACGCCGGGTGAGCTCGCCCGGAAGGAGCACGTACAGCCGCCCTCGATGACCAGGATCGTCGCGATGCTGGAGGAGAAGGGCCTGGTGCGGCGCGAGCCGCACCCGGAGGACCGCCGGCAGGTGGTCGTCAGCAGTACCGAGGAGGCCGAGGCGATCCTGGCGGAGTCCCGCCGGCGCCGCAACGCCTGGCTCGCCGAGCTCGCCGAGGGGCTCGACGAGGAGGAGTGGGCGAAGCTCCGCGAGGCGGCGCCCGTGCTCTACAAGCTCGCACACCTCTAGGCACAGCGATCCGGTAGCCGCCGGAGGACGAAGGAGAACCGCATCACCGCAGGACAGCTGACCGACACCAGGAGCGCGACGGCCTCGCCACGGGCCGCCGCGCCGCGAGGGGAGACCACCGTGACACCGCCGGCCGCAGCCAGCGCCGCCGCCACCCGTACCCGGACCGACGAGCAGACCACCGACCCCGCCGCGGCGAGCGCCGCGGCCGCCGACACCCAGGCACCGGCCCCGACGGGGCTGCCGGGCAACGGCGACGACGACCCCGACGAACGCGCCGCGGCGGACGACCCCGCCGCTCCCGGCCGGACCCGCCCGGCCCCGTCCCCCACCGGCGCCCGCTTCACCCGGCCCGGGGGGATGTTCTCCTCACTGCGCGTTCGCAACTACCGCTACTACTTCGCCGGCCAGGTGGTGTCCAACACCGGTACCTGGATGCAGCGCATCGCCCAGGACTGGCTGGTCCTGAGCCTCACCGGCAGCCCGCTCGCGGTCGGCATCACCACCGCCATGCAGTTCCTGCCGATGCTGCTGTTCGGCCTGTTCGGCGGGGTGCTCGCGGACCGGATGCCCAAGCGCCGGCTGCTGATCTTCACCCAGGGCGCGATGGGCCTGCTCGCCGCCGGTCTCGCCGTGCTGACCGTCGGCGGCGTGGTGACCCCGTACTACGTGTACGCGTTCGCGCTGCTGCTCGGCCTGGTCACGGTGGTCGACAACCCGACCCGGCAGGCGTTCGTCTCCGAGATGGTCGGTCCGAAGGACCTCGCCAACGCGGTCAGCCTGAACGCCGCCAACTTCCAGACCGCCCGGCTGGTCGGCCCCGCCGTCGCGGGCCTGCTGATCGCCGCGGTCGGCAGCGGCTGGGCGTTCGCGCTGAACGCGCTGTCGTTCGCCGCCGTGATCGGCGGGCTGCTCGCCATGCGGACGGCCGAACTGCGCCCGACCGCGCCGATCGCCCGCGAGAAGGGGCAGCTGCGGGAAGGGCTGCGGTACGTCAAGGAGCGGCCCGAGCTGCTCTGGCCGATGGTGCTGGCCGGGTTCATCGGCACCTTCGGGTTCAACTTCCCGACGCTGCTGGCGGGTTTCGCCTCCGACACCTTCCACGTCGGCGCCGGGCAGTACGGCCTGCTGAACACCGCGATGGCCGTCGGCTCGCTGACCGGCGCGCTGATCGCGGCCCGCCGGGGCGTGCCACGGCTGCGCAGACTCGTCGGGGCCGCCCTCGCGTTCGGGGCGCTGGAGGTGGTGGCGGCGTTCGCGCCCGGCTACTGGACCTTCGCGCTGCTGCTCACCCTGGTCGGGGTGTTCGGGCTGAGCTTCAACACCTCGGTCAACGCCTCGCTCCAGCTGGCCACCGAGCCCGCGATGCGCGGGCGGGTGATGGGCCTGCTGATGCTGGTCTTCACCGGCGGGACGCCGATCGGCGCGCCCGTCGTGGGCTGGGTCACCGCCTCGTACGGGCCCCGGATCGGGCTGCTGGCCTGTGGGCTGGTCTCGGCGGCGGCGGCCGGGGTGGTCGGCCTGGTGCTGGCCCGCAGCGCCGAGCTGCGGCTGCGGCTGGACCTGCACCCGGGCCGCGGCGGCCGGGTGGTGGCGCTGGTGCCGCGTCCGGCGGCGAGCGCCAAGCCGGAGCTGGCCACGGCCTGCTGACCCCGGCCCCGCCCCGGCGCGCCGTCGCGGCGCACCGGGGCGGGCCTTCAGCCGGTCGGTCGGCCAGCCGGTCAGTCGGTCAGCCGGTCAGTCGGTCAGCCGGATCGCCAGGATCTGCCCCGGCCAGGGGCCGGCCGGCTGCTCGACCTCGAAGGACTCCGTCTCGGTGAAGCCGAGCGCCCGGTACTGGCCGACCAGCTTGCGGTCGTCACCGCCGAAGCAGTCCACCCGCAGCAGGCCGATGCCGCGCCGGCGGGCCTCGTCGAGGGCGTCGGCGATCAGGGCGGCGCCGATCCCGGACCCCTTGCGGGACCGGTCCGTCACCAGGTTGCGGATGTACAGCTCGGGCTCGTCCACCGGTGTGGCGTACTCCGGGCGCTGCTCGGACAGGACGCAGGAGCCGACCGTCCGCCCGTCGTCGTCGACCGCGAGCCGGATCAGGAACGGCTCGTGGGCGTACCGGCCGATGTGCTCGACGCGGGCGGGGATGCCGCTGAACGACCGGTCGCCCCACTGCCGGGTGCGGCCCCGGGCGGCCAGCCAGGCCACCGCGCCGTCGAGCAGGGACAGGATGTCGGGGATGTCCTCGGGGCTCCCGTTGCGGATCTTCATGGCAATCCGTTCTAGTCCAAACCGTCTCGCGGGGGAAGATGGCCCCATGAGGCTCTTCGTGGCGGTACTGCCTCCGGTGGAGGCCCTGCAGGGCCTGGCCGACGCGGTGGCCCCGGTGCGCGGTCTGCCGGGGGCGGACCGGCTGCGCTGGACCCCGGCCGACGCCTGGCACCTGACCCTGGCCTTCCTCGGCGAGGTGCCCGCCGAACGGGTGCCCGAGCTGGAGGTCGCACTGGCGGAGGTCGCCGAGGGGCACCCGGTGCACACACTGCGGCTGGCCGGTGGCGGGCGGTTCGGCGACCGGGTGCTCTGGGCCGGGGTGGAGGGGCAGGACTGGGCGCTGCGCCGGCTCGCCGAGGCGGTGTACGAGGCGACCGCGGAGGTGGCGGGGGAGAGCGACGCGTTCCGCTTCCACCCGCACCTCACGCTGGCCCGGGCCGGCTCCGCGCGCGGCCGTCGGCGGGCCGAGCAGCGGACGGCGGCCGTCGAGCTGGACGCCCTGGCGCGGGCGCTGGAGGGCTACCGGGGGCCGGAGTGGGAGGCCGCCGAGCTGCACCTGATGCTCAGCGCGCACGAGGGCGGCAGGGTCCGCCACACCGCGCTGTGCTCCTGTCCGCTGGCCCGCTGGGAGGCCTGACCGGGGCCGGGACCGGGGCCGGGGCCGGGATCGGCCCCCGCCGCCGGCTCAGGGCCAGACCCGCATCGCGTCCGCCGCGACCCGCTCCAGCTCCGCGCGGCCGGCCCCGTCGCGGGCCCGCTGCGACATGCCCTGGACCACGGTGGCGGTGAACTGCGCCAGGGCCGCCGGGTCGGTGCCGGCGGGCTCGTGGCCGGCCGCGACGTCGGCGCGGATCCGCGACTCCAGCGCGCGGACGTTGGCGTTGCGCAGCTCCCGGACGGCCTCGACCACCTCGGGCGAGGTGCAGTTGACCGTCGAGCTGATCAGCAGGCAGCCCCACGGGTGGTCCGGATCGGTGGCCTCGGCGGCGGCCTCGCGCAGCATCCGGGCCACACCGGCCCGGGCGGTGGGCTCCTCGGTGAGCGCGCGGTTCGCGTAGGCGCCGTGGCCCTCCCGGTAGCGGGCGACCACCTCGTCGAAGAGGGCGCGCTTGTCGCCGAAGGCCGCGTAGAGGCTCGGCGGGCGGATGCCCATCGCGGTGGTGAGGTCGGCGACCGAGGTCGCCTCGTAGCCGCGCTCCCAGAACAGCCGCAGGGCCTGCTCCAGGGCGGCCTCGCGGTCGAAGGAGCGCGGGCGGCCGCGCTTCGCGGCGGGAGTGGTCATGCGCCGATTCTATATCGCCCGCTACAGAAAGCGTGCTACGGTTCCTTTCATTAGCGACCGCTACACAAATGGGAGGGTGCGGTCATGTCGAAGCTGACCGGGAAGACGGCGCTGGTGACGGGCGGCAGCCGGGGCATCGGGCGGGGGATCGCCGAGCGGCTGGCGCGCGAGGGCGCGCTGGTGGCGGTGCACGGGCGGGACACGGCGGCGGCCGAGCAGGTGGTGAAGACGATCGAGCAGGCCGGCGGCCGGGCCTTCACGGTCACGGCCGAGCTCGGCGTCCCCGGGGACGCCGAGGCGCTCTGGGCGGCCTTCGATGCCGGGCTGGCCGGGTACGACGGGGGGAGCGGGCTGGACATCCTGGTCAACAACGCCGGGATCGGGCAGTACGGCCGGATCCACGAGGTGCCGGAGGACGGCTTCGACCGGGTCTTCGCGGTCAACGCCAAGGCGCCGTTCTTCGTCGTCCAGCACGGCCTGGGCCGGCTGCGCGACGGCGGGCGGATCGTCAACGTCTCCTCGGGCGTCACCCGGGTGGCCTTCCCGGTCGCCGTCGCCTACGCCATGACCAAGGGCGCGCTCAACACCCTGACGCTCACCCTCGCGCAGGAGCTGGGGCCGCGCGGGATCACCGTCAACGCCGTCCTGCCGGGCATCGTCGACACCGACATCAACCCCTGGCTGGCCGATCCGCAGGAGCGGGCCAGGGCCGCCGGGTACTCGGTCTTCGACCGGGTCGCCGAGGCCGGCGACATCGCGGACGTCGTGGCCTTCCTGGCCTCGGACGACGCCCGCTGGATCACCGGCCAGAACCTGGACGCCACCGGCGGGTCCAACCTCGGCGTCTGAGCGCGGACCGGCCGGGGGTACGCTCGTTGACCGTGGATCCCAAGACTCGCATGCGAATCGTGACCGGCGCCCTGGTACTGCTGCTGGTCGTCGTGCTGATCAGCTCGCTGGTCGGCCAGTAGCGGCCCCAGTGGCGGCCGAAGACACGGGAAGGGGCCCCCCCCCGCGGGGGGGGGCCCTACCCAAGTGTGGGCGCGGGGGGGGGCGAGCCGCACGGCCACCAATTCGACGCAGGCGGGGGGGGGGGGGACGTCGGCCGGGGGGATCG
>NZ_JBHYUU010000003.1:34984-78377 GCF_042749955.1 Kitasatospora sp. NPDC059462
AACCCACGGGTTGTGTTGCTGACGTGCGGGGTGGGCCGCCTGGCGCGCCCCCGGGGGCCCCCTCACCCCGGGCTCGCCCCCCCCCCGGGCGGGGGCGCCCCTTCCCCATGTGTCCGCGCGGAGCGGTCAGAGCCGCTCGACCACGTAGTCGACGCAGGCGGTGAGGGCGTCGACGTCGGCCGGGTCGATCGCCGGGAACATCGCGACGCGCAGCTGGTTGCGGCCCAGCTTGCGGTACGGCTCGGTGTCGACGATGCCGTTGGCGCGCAGCGCCTTGGCGACGGCGGCGGCGTCCACCGCGTCGTCGAAGTCGATCGTCCCGACGACCTGCGAGCGCTCGGCCGGGTTCGCCACGAACGGGTTGGCGAACGAGGACTTCTCGGCCCAGCCGTAGAGCCGGGACGAGGAATCAGCCGTACGGGCGACGGCCCAGTCGAGCCCGCCGTTGCCGTTCAGCCACTCCAGCTGGTCGGCCAGCAGGAACAGGGTGGCGATCGACGGGGTGTTGTACGTCTGGTCCTTCGACGAGTTGTCGATGGCCGTCGGCAGGTCGAAGAACGGCGGGATGTAGCGGCCGGAGCCGGCGATCCCGGCGGCGCGCTCCAGGGCGGCCGGGGAGAAGGACGCCAGCCAGAGACCGCCCTCGGAGGCGAAGGACTTCTGGGGGGCGAAGTAGTAGACGTCGGTCTCGGTGATGTCCACCGGCAGGCCGCCGGCGCCCGAGGTGGCGTCCACCAGGACCAGCGAGCCCTCGTCGCCGCCGGCCGGGCGGGCGATCGGCATCGCGACGCCGGTGGAGGTCTCGTTGTGGGTGAGGGCGTAGACGTCGACGCCGGCCTCGGCGACCGGCAGCGGGTGGGTGCCGGGCGCGGTCTTGATCACGCTCGGCTCGGCCAGCCACGGCGCGGCCTTCACGGAGGAGGCGAACTTGGAGGAGAACTCGCCGAAGTCGAGGTGCTGGGACTTCTCCCGTACCAGGCCGAAGGCCGCGATGTCCCAGAAGGCGGTGGAGCCGCCGTTGCCGAGGACCACCTGGTACCCCTCGGGGAGGGAGAACAGGCTGCTCACGCCCTCGCGCACGCGCTTGACCAGGTTCTTCACCGGGGCCTGGCGGTGCGAGGTGCCGAGCAGGGAGGTCTCGGTGGCGGCGAGGGCACTCAGGGCCTCGGGGCGCACCTTGGACGGGCCGCAGCCGAAACGGCCGTCTGCGGGCTTGATGTCAGCGGGGATCTGGATCTGAGCCACGGGCGCAGCCTACCCGCCGGGGCGGTCGGGAATCGACGGTGGTCCGCCCGCTGAGATGCCGTCGACCGGCCTGCGAGCTGCGGAAACAGCGGGTCCGGTTCATATTCCGGACCCGCTGCTCGGCGACCTGCGGCGACGCGCGACGACGAGCGGCCGCGTGCCCCGGCGCGGGGCGGGCCGCGGTGCCCGGCCCGCCCGGGGGTCAGTGCTTGATGGCGTCGTAGCCCTCGATCTCCTGCGGGCTGCGCGGGCCGGGGCCGATGTAGCGCGCGGCGGGGCGCACGAGCCGGCCCGTGCGCTTCTGCTCCAGGATGTGCGCCGACCAGCCGGCCGTCCGGGCGCAGGTGAACATCGAGGTGAACATGTGCGCCGGGACCTCGGCGAAGTCCAGCATGATGGCGGCCCAGAACTCGACGTTGGTGGCCAGCACCCGGTCGGGGCGGCGGTTGTGCAGCTCCTCCAGCGCGGCCTTCTCCAGCGCCTCGGCGACCTCGAAGCGCGGCGCGCCGAGCTCCTTGGCGGTGCGGCGCAGCACGCGGGCGCGCGGGTCCTCGGCGCGGTAGACGCGGTGGCCGAAGCCCATCAGGCGCTCGCCCTTGTCGAGCGCGTTCTTGACCCAGGTGGTGGCGTCGCCGGTGCGCTCGATCTCCTCGATCATGCCGAGCACGCGGGACGGCGCGCCGCCGTGCAGCGGGCCGGACATCGCGCCGACCGCGCCGGAGAGGGCGGCCGCGACGTCGGCGCCGGTGGAGGCGATGACCCGGGCGGTGAAGGTCGAGGCGTTCATGCCGTGCTCGGCGGCGGAGGTCCAGTAGGCGTCGATGGCCTTGACGTGCTTGGGGTCCGGCTCGCCGCGCCAGCGGATCATGAAGCGCTCGACCACGGTCTCGGCCTTGTCGATCTCGCTCTGCGGGACCATCGGCAGGCCCTGGCCGCGGGCGGACTGGGCGACGTAGGAGAGTGCCATGACGGCGGCGCGCGCGAGGTCGTCGCGGGCCTGCTCGGCGTCGATGTCCAGCAGCGGCTTCAGGCCCCAGACCGGGGCGAGCATCGCGAGCGCGGACTGCACGTCGACCCGGATGTCGCCGGAGTGGACCGGGATCGGGAAGGGCTCGGCGGCCGGCAGGCCGGGGTTGAAGCGGCCGTCCACCAGCAGGCCCCAGACGTGACCGAAGGAGACATTGCCGACCAGGTCGTCGATGTCGACGCCCCGGTACCGCAGAGCGCCGCCTTCACGGTCGGGTTCGGCGATCTCGCTCTCGAACGCGACGACACCTTCGAGCCCGGGTACGAAGTCGGACATGCACGGCTCCTTCAGTTCTGCGATCGGCGGCCGCCGTGGTGGGGAGGCACGCCTCTGACCGAATGGTGGTTGGCACTCGGTGCCAGGGTGACAGGCACGGGGTGCATTGCGCCATACACCACGATGGTGATGTTTCCCCGGCGCGCACTTGACTTTTCTCGCGGCGGCCGACCGGGCCCGGCGGATCTCCGGAACCAAGGGCACGGTTGCGGACAAATCACCGTACGACGGGCAGCCGATCGGTGGCGAGTCACCTTATCTCCCACCGGGGTTTGTCCGGAGGTAGCGGTGCCGGTTGCTTGTCGTACGGGATGATGTTGATGTGCAGACCCCGGACCGCGCCCAGTCGACGCCCCTGACCCCCGCCACCCGGATCCTGGCCGACGAGGCCCGCCCAGGACCGGACCTCACCGTGATGCGCAAGCACTACGCGCACGAGGGCCTGGCCGAGGAGCAGCTCGCCGCCGATCCGATCGGCCAGTTCACGCGGTGGTTCCACGAAGCCGACGACGCGGGGGTGGTCGAGCCCAACGCGATGGTGCTCTCCACCGCCGACGCCGGGGGGCTGCCCAGCACGCGCACCGTGCTGCTCAAGGCGTTCGACGCCCGCGGCTTCGTCTTCTTCACCAACTACGGCTCCCGCAAGGGCACCGAGCTGGCCGCCAACCCGCACGCGGCGCTGCTCTTCCCGTGGATCGCGCTGGCCCGCCAGGTGATCGTCCAGGGCCGGGTGGAGAAGGTCGGCCGGGACGAGACCGCCGCCTACTTCCGCACCCGCCCGCACGGCTCCCAGCTCGGCGCCTGGGCCAGCGAGCAGTCCAGCCCAGTCGCCTCGCGCGAGGTGCTGGAGCAGCGCTACGCGGAGCTGGAGCGGCGCTACCCGGAGGGCGAGGGGGTGCCGGTGCCGCCGTTCTGGGGCGGGTACCGGGTGGTGCCGGCCAGCGTGGAGTTCTGGCAGGGGCGGGAGAACCGGCTGCACGACCGGCTGCGCTACGTCGCCGCCCCGGACGCCCCGACGGGCTGGCGGGTGGAGCGGCTCTGCCCCTGAGGCGGGTGCGGCGCTGCCCGCCGGGGCACCGGGGAACTGCCCCCGGAACGGGTGCGCCGCCGCCCGCCGGGGCGCCCCGGGGGCCGTCCGCGCTCCCCGCCCGCACGCCCCCGACCAGGGGCGTCGAGGCGCCGGGCCGGACTTGTGACGACACCGCGACAACTTCCTCCGCCCATCGGCTGACCCTCCGTCAAGCCCGCCAGTAAGGTGGGGGCGTTCACCGGGTCGGTGGGGGGTTGTCGGTGCGGCCGTACTTCTTCTTCAGCTACGCACGGCGGGACCAGCTGGCCGGAGGCGCCTTCGTCGACCAGTTCTTCACCGACCTGCGGGACGAACTGGCGCGGATCGAGCCCGAGGCCGGACCGGGCGAGCTGGCCTACCGCGACACCGAGCGGCTGCGGGTCGGCGACGACTGGGAGCGGCAGCTCTCCCGGATGGTCGGCGCCAGCCGCACCATGGTCGCGCTCTACTCGCCCGCCTACTTCGCCAGCGACTACTGCGGCAAGGAGTGGACCGCCTTCGACCGCCGGACGCGGCGCCACGAGGAGCAGACCGGCGAGAGCGTCCCGGCCCTGATCCCCGTCCTGTGGGAGCCGCCGCCCCGGGACCTGCCCGCCGAGGTGCTGCGGATCCAGTACGTGCAGGACGACTTCGGCCCGGAGTACGCCACCGGAGGGCTGCGCCACCTGCTGCGGACCGACCCGCACGGCACGGCGTACCGCCAGGTGGTGCGGGTGATCGCGGAGCGGGTGCGGGAGGCCGCCGCCTGGCGGGTCTCCGAGCAGCGGGACCTCGACCTGGGGCGGGTGGACGGCTGCTTCCCGGTGCCGGAGATCCTGGTGTCCACCGGCCGCAGCAGCCTGGTGCGGCTGTTCGTCGCCGCCCGCTGGGCCGGGGACCGGGCCGTCCAGGGAGCCGGGGACCGCGTCCCGCCGCAGCGCGCCGGGGGCCCGGCGGCCGTGGGCGGGGACGGCGGCGCCGAGCGCGACGAGTGGTACCACGGCGGCTGGTACGGGGCGCACCCCCGGGACTGGGCCCCCTACCACCCGCCGCGGATGCCCTCGCTGGCGGTCCAGGCCCAGCAGGTGATCACCCGGGCCGGGCACAGCACCAGCCTGGAGACGGTCGGCCCGGACCTCGCCGACGCGCTCGACCGGGCCCGGGAGAACAACGAGGTCAGCGTCCTGCTGGTGGACCCGTGGGCGGCCGGCCGCGAGCCCTACCGGCAGGCGCTGCGCGACTTCGACCGGCAGAACCACCCGGTCACCGCCGTCCTGCTGCCCGACAGCACCGAGGACCCGCCGCCCGGTCCGGCGCGCGCCCGGCTCTGGGAGGGGGTGCGCGAGGTGTTCGCGCGCACCTGGTTGCACCGGTCCGGGCCCGAGCCGCTCTTTCGCATCCACGTCCAGCGGGAACGCTTCGAGCGCGAGCTCCTGTCGACGGTGACCGTGGCCCAGAACCGGCTGCTGGACCAGATCGACGACGATCCGGAGACGATCCGCGCCCAGTTCGGCCTCGGCCCCGACCCGCGGCCGATGCCCGGGCTCACCATCCCGTCCTGGTCGCCGTCCGTCCCGCCGGACCCGCCGGAACCGCCGACCCAGGCGGGTCCACCCCTGCCACGCCCGGGGAACACCCCGGGGAACGGAGCCGCCCCGGGGGCACGGGCGGCCCTGCGCGAGGAGACCGTGCCCCCGGCCACCCGGGCGCCCAGTGAAGGAGAAGCGGACCGATGAGCCCCGAGCACGCCGCCCTCGCGGACCACGGGTCCGCCGCCCTGGCGCCCCCCGACACCGGCACCGTCGTCACCTTCTACTCGTTCAAGGGCGGCACCGGCCGCACCATGGCGCTCGCCAACCTGGGCTGGATCCTGGCCAGCCAGGGCCTGCGCGTCCTGGTGGTGGACTGGGACCTGGAGGCCCCGGGCCTGCACCGCTACTACCACCCGCTGCTGGTCGACCCCGAACTCCACGCCACCGACGGCCTGATCGACATGCTCCGGGCCTACGTCGACGAGGCGCTGCCGGGCTCCGGCCGCCCCGGCCCCGGCCCGGACCCCCGGGAGTGGCTGGCCGCCCCCGGCCGGCTGGAGCAGTACCTGTGCGGCCTGGCGCTCGACCTCCCGGACGGCGGCCGGCTCGACCTGATGCCGGCCGGCCGGCAGAACGCCTCCTACTCGGCCGCCGTCACCAGCTTCAACTGGCGCAGCTTCTACACCCGCACCGACATCCGCGGCGCGGAGTTCCTGTACGCGCTGCGCGAGCAGTGGACCGGCAGCTACGACTACGTGCTGATCGACAGCCGCACCGGCGTCAGCGACACCTCCGGGATCTGCACCGTGCTGATGCCCGACACCGTCGTGGACTGCTTCACCCTCGGCGCGCAGAGCATCCGCGGCGGCGTCGACGCGGCCCGCGCCATCGTCGACGCCGACGAGCGCGACATCCGGGTGCTGCCGGTCCCGATGCGCGTCGAGGACGCCGAACGCGCCGGGCTGGCGGCCGGCCGCGACCTCGCCCACGACGCCTTCGCCCCCTACCTGGACTGGCTGGGCCCCGAGCGCCGCGCGGAGTACTGGCGCGACGTCGAGGTGCCGTACAAGCCGTTCTACGCCTACGAGGAGGTGCCGGCCACCGTCGTCGACCGGCCGCAACAGGACCGCACCCTGCTCGCCGCCTTCGAACGGCTCGCCGACTGGCTCACCGACGGCCGGGTGCGCGAGCTGCGGCCCGTCCCCGACCAGGCCCGCCGCCGGCTGTACGCGGCCTACCTGCGCCAGGGCCGCACCCGCTCCCGCCAGGTGTACGTCAGCTACGCCCCCAAGGACCGGGTCTGGGCCGAGTGGATCGCCGGAACCCTGGACGGCTTCGGCTACCTCGCCACCCTGCACAGCGCCGCCGTCCCGCTCGATCCGGGCCCGGCGCAGGCCGCCCCGCTCTCCGAGGCCGCCGCGCCGCTGGACGGCGACGGCCGCCTGCTCGCCCTGCTCAGCCCCGACTACGCCGCCCTGCCGCGCGCCCGGGAGATCTGGCGCCGGCTCACCACCGAGGACCCGGCGGGCGACTCCGGCGGCCTGCTCGCGGTGCGGATCGGCACGCCGGAGCAGCCCCAGTTCGCCGGGCAGCGCGCGCTGGACCTCGCGACCGGTTCCGCCCAGCAGGCCGAGGCCCAGCTGTTCGAGCTGATCGGCCCGCCGCCCGGCGTCGGACGCTGGATGGACTCCGGCGAGCCCGCCGCCGCCCGCCCGCCGCGCTTCCCGGCCGGCCGCCCCGCCGTCCTGGAGGTGCCGCCGCGGCTGCCCACCTTCACCGGCCGGACGCGGCTGCTGGAGGCCGTCCGCGACGGCTTCACCGCCGGTGCCGACGCCGCGCCCGTCCAGGTGCTCTACGGCATCGGCGGGGTCGGCAAGTCGCAGGCCGCGATCGAGTACGCGCACCGTTTCGCGGCCGGCTACGACGTGGTCTGGTGGGTGCCCTCCCAGCAGACCGCGGTGATCCCCCAGTCGCTCGCCGAACTCGCCCCCGCCCTCGGCCTGGAGACCGACGGCGACGTCACCCGCACCGCGCGCGCGGTACTGGAGGCGCTCGGCAGCGGGCGGCCCCACCGCCGCTGGCTGCTGATCTTCGACAACGCCGAGGACCCGGAGCTGCTGGACCCCTGGCTGCCCGCCGCCGGGCCGGACGGCCACGTCCTGGTCACCTCGCGCGACCGGCGCTGGGCCCGGCGGCCCGGGCGCACCGAGGTCGAGGTGTTCGACCGTGCGGAGAGCGTCGAACTCGTCCGACACTTCAACACCGGCGTCGAACGGGCCGACGCGGAACGGATCGCCGAACTCCTCGGCGACCTGCCGCTCGCCGTCGGCCAGGCCGCCGCCTGGCTCCAGGAGACGCCGATGCCGGCCGCCACCTACGCCGACCTGCTCGACGAGACGCTCACCGACATCCTCGACCGCTCCGTCCGCTCCGGCTCCGCCGGGAACGGCTTCGGCGCCGACGCCGGGCGGGCCGCCGAGGAGGGCCCCAACGCCACCGCCACCGCGGCCACCTGGCGGATCGCCGGCTCCGACCTGCGCCGGATCAACGCCCCGGCCGCCCGGCTGCTGGAGATCTGCGGCTTCCTCGGCCCGGACGCCATCCCGATCGGGCTGCTCTACAGCCCGCCGGTGATCGAGGCGATCGGACTGCCCCCGGGCACCTCCGACCACCGGCTCGCCATCGGCGACATCCTGCGCACCGTCAACCAGTTCAACCTCGCCCGCTACGACCAGGCCGCCGGGACCCTGGTGGTGCACCGGATCGTCCAGGCGCTGCTGCGCGAACAGGTCGGCGACGCCGACCGGGACCGGGTCCGCGGCGTGGCCCACCGGGCCCTGGCCCTCGCCGACCCCGGCGACCCCGACGCCCCGCAGCACTGGCCCCGGTACGCCGAACTGCTGCCCCACCTGCGCCCGTCCGGCGCCGACGGGTCCACCGACCCGGCGGTCCGGCAGTGGATCGTCAACTCGGTCCGCTACCTGTGGCAGCGCAGCCTCCACGACGCGGGCCGGGAGCTCGCCGAGCGCGTCCTCGCCCGCTGGCGGGAGCTCGGCCCGCTGGGGGTGGGGCCGGACGTCAAGGTGCAGTTGCTGCGCGTGCAGCTCGGGAACATCCAGCGGACCCAGGGCCTGGTCCGCGAGGCGTACGCGACGGATCGGGACGCGTTCGAGCGGCTGACCGCGCTGCTGGGGCGCGAGCACCGGGACAGCTTCCCCGCGGCCACCAGTCTGGGGGGCGACCTCCGGCACCTGGGCCGCTACCGCGAGGCCCGGGAGCTGGACGAGGAGACCTTGGCCGCCGCGCGCCGGGTTCTCGGCCAGGACCACCCGCGCACACTTATGGCGGAGAACAATCTGGCCGTCTCCATCATGCTCGCGGGAGATTTCGCCGGTGCGCTGGCCATTCACGAGGATCTCTATCCTCGAAAGCTTGAGGTCTTCGGGAAGCGCAGCCCCTACACGATCCTCGGGGGTGTCGTATACGGGCACGTGCTGTGTGAGATGGGGCGACCCGTCGAGGCGCTCACCCGTATGGACAAGGCCGTTCGCCGGAGCCAGCAGGTGCTTGGCGAGGACCACCATGAGACCCTGCGTGCCCGGCGCTACCGGAGCGCAGTCCTGCGCCGGCTGGGCCGGCTCCCGCAAGCGCTGGTCGACGCCGAGGACGTCCACCAGCGGCTGTTCGAACGGTTCGGCGCCGATCATCCCGGAACGGCGGCTGCGGCGGGTAGCCTGGCGGCCGTGCTCGGCACGCTCGGGGACACTGAACAGGCCGTAACCCTTGCCGAGGAGTCGTACCTCTACCACCGTGACCACTTGGGCGCCGGCCACCCCATGGAGCGCTTGGGGGCGGGCAATCTCGGCGTGGCACTCCGCCGGGCCGGCCAGGCCGAGGGGGCGCACGCGGTCTCGGGCAAGGTCCTGGACGATCTGCTCGCCGCGCTGGGAGAGGAGCACCCGTACGTCGGGATCGCACGTCTCAACCGGGCCAACGACTTGGCGCACGCCGGAAGTCACAGCGAAGCGCTGGCTCAGGCGGAAGCGGCCGCCGCGCTCCTCACCGAGCGCTTCGGACCGGAACATCCCGATGCCCTGGCAGCCACCGCGAACGTCGTCCTGGCGCTCGCCGTCGTCGGCGAGCCCGCGAGGGCGGCGGAACTGCGGGTACGGACGTTGACCAGGGCACGGGCGGTGCCGTACCTGGGCGACGGCCATCCGCTGACCGAAGGGATCAGGGTGGGGGCCTGGCTGGACGTGGAGATCGAGCTGCCAGTGGTGTGACAGGTCTCCTCCGGCCCTTTGACACAGGGGAATCGACTATGGATCGGCTTGCGGACCAGGACCTCGCGGGGGACCCGATACGGCAGGGTGGCGCTGCCGGGCGGCCCACCCTTGTGGAACTGGCGCGTTGCGACGTGGGTGAACTGGCCCGGTTCTTCGAGCTGGCCCTCTCCTGCGCCGATGGCCAGCCGTACTCACCCTTCAACTCCGCTATCTGAACATGCCGTTCACGCAGGTCGTGCTGAAGGTCCACAGCCGGTGCGACCTCGCCTGCGACCACTGCTACGTCTACGAGCACGCCGACACCGGCTGGCGTTCCCGACCGCGCGTCGTCGGGGACGCCGTGCTGGGCAGAGCCGCCGAGCGGATCGGGGAGCACGCCGCGGCCCACGGGCTGACGGCGGTGCGCGTCGTCCTGCACGGCGGTGAACCGCTGCTCGCCGGACCGGAGGTGATCCGGCGGGCGGCGGAGGCGCTGCGGGCGGCGCTGCCCGAGGTCTGCGAACCGGACCTGCGGGTGCACACCAACGGCGTCCGGCTCACCGCGGCGTATTGCGAGCTGTTCGACGAACTCGGCATCCGGGTCGGTCTCTCGCTGGACGGTGACCGGGCCGCCAACGACCGCCACCGCCGGTTCGCGGACGGCCGGTCCAGCCATCCGCAGGTGCTGCGCGCTGTCGGACTGCTGCGCGAGCCCCGGTTCCGGCACCTGTTCGCGGGGCTGCTCTGCACTGTCGACGTGGCGAACGACCCGGTGGCCGTCTACCGGGCGCTCGCCGAACTGCAGCCCCCGGCCGTGGACTTCCTGCTCCCGCACGCCACCTGGGAGCACCCGCCGCAGCGCCCCGCCGGGGCGGGCGCGACACCGTACGCCCACTGGCTGCTGGCCGTGCACGCGCACTGGGAGGCGGACGGCCGCCCGTTCGCCGTCCGCACCTTCGACTCGGTGCACCGCACCCTGTCCGGGCTGCCCGGGCTGAGCGAGTCGCTCGGGCTGGAGCCGGTGGACCTGGTGGTGCTGGAGACGGACGGCACGTACGAGCAGGCGGACAGCCTGCGGACGGCCTACGACGGCGCGCCCGCCACCGGGATGGACGTCTTCCGGCACAGCCTCGACGACGTCCTGCGGCATCCCGGGATCGCCGCCCGGCAGTCGGGCCTGTCCGGGCTGAGCGCCACCTGCCGGGCCTGCCCGGTGGTGCGCTCCTGCGGCGGGGGCCTGTACGCGCACCGCTACCAGGACGGCTCGTTCGACCACCCCTCGGTGTACTGCGCGGACCTGCGGGCGCTGATCGACGGGCTGGCGGTGCGCGCCGGGGGCGCACGGCGCCCGGCCCCGGCGGTGAACGTCACCGGGCCGGAACTCAGCGACGCCCAGCTGGCGGAACTGGCGACCGGACTGGGCTCCCCGGAGACCGTCCGGGCGCTGGCCCGCTCCCAACTCGCCCTCACCCGCGCGATGCTGGCCGCCGTGCGGGGTTCCTCGGGCCTGGCCCGCTCGGCCGCCTGGGAACTGCTCGCCGACCTCGACGCGACCCGGCCGGCCGCCGTGGACGCCGTGCTGGCCCACCCGTACGTCCGGGCCTGGGCCGCCCGCCGCCTGAGCGGCGACCCGGCCGCGGGCCTCGGCCCGCTGGCCGAACTCGCCGCCGCGGCAGCCGTCGTGGCGGCGCGCGGGGACACCGTGGCGGTGCCGGTCCGCGACGGATCCCTCTACCTGCCGACCCTCGGCCGGCTCACCCTCGGCGGGGGCGTCCGCGAGGCCCGGGTGACCGGCGGGAGCACGGGCTGGACGGCGCGCACCGACGACGGCACGCTCACCGGCCCGGGTGATCCCCGCTGGCAGCCGGTCCGCCGGATCGGGCCGGTCGCGCTGGAGGACCTCGACCCCCGACGAGCCGTCCACGGCTGGCCGGTGGAGGACCGGCTGTCCTCCGCCGGGTACGCCGAGTGGGCCCGCGACCTGCGGGTGGCCGCCCGCCTGCTCGACCGCGACCTGCCGGCCCACGCCGCCGGTCTGCGGGCCGGCCTGACCACCGTCACCCCGCTGCGCCCCGCCCCGGACGGGCACGACCTCAGCTCGGCGGCCCGCCAGGCCTTCGGCGCGGTCGCCATCGCCCGCCCGCGCGACGCCTCGACCCTGGCCCTCCTCCTCGCCCACGAGTTCCAGCACGTGAAGCTGGGCGCGGTGCTCGACCGCCGGGAGCTGTACGACCGCAGCGACACCCGCCTGTTCGAGGCCTTCGACCTCTCCCCGCGCCCGATCGGCTCACTGTTCCAGGCGGTCTACGCCCACGTGGCGGTCACCGCCTTCTGGGGTGCCCGCGCGGCGGACGGCCCGCCGTCCGCCCGGTCGCGGTTCGCGCACTGGCGGGCGCTGACCGACGCGGCCGTGGACCTCCTCGCCGGCAGCGGATCCCTGACCCCCCTCGGCCACCGCTTCGCCACCGGGGCCCGGGAGTCGCTCGACTCCTGGCCGTGACGGCTCCGGGGACGACGCCCTGCGCCGCAGGCGCCCGGGACGGCACCCCGCCCCCTCGTCCGGCCCGGTGAGGGGGCGGAGCGTAGATTCAGGACCCATGAACGAGCTGCCCCCGGTCCTGGTCACCCGCCGTCTCGCGCCCGGTGTCGCCGAACGGCTCACCGCGCACCTCCCGGCCACCGTGCACGACTCCGACCTGCCGATGGCGCGCGCCGAACTCCTCGCCGCCGTCCGCGGCCGCCGGGCGCTGATCACCACGCTGGACGACCGGGTGGACGCGGAACTGCTCGACGCGGCCGGCCCCGGCCTCGCGATCGTCGCCAACCACGCCGTGGGCCACCACAACGTCGACCTCGCCGCCTGCGCCGAGCGCGGCATCCCGGTCACCAACACCCCCGGCGTGCTCACCGCCGCCACCGCCGACATGGCCTGGGCCCTGCTGCTGGCCGCCAC
The DNA here is from genome assembly GCF_042749955.1 of Kitasatospora sp. NPDC059462. Classification (NCBI taxonomy): domain Bacteria; kingdom Bacillati; phylum Actinomycetota; class Actinomycetes; order Kitasatosporales; family Streptomycetaceae; genus Kitasatospora; species Kitasatospora sp. NPDC059462. Next base: position 47,331 of record NZ_JBHYUU010000003.1, read on the forward strand.
CCGCCGCCTCGGCGAGGGCGAGCGGCTGCTCCGCTCCGGCGGGACGTGGGCCTGGGCGCCGAACTTCCTGCTCGGCCTGGAACTGACCGGCACCCCGCTCGGCATCCTCGGCATGGGCCGGATCGGGCAGGCGGTCGCCCGCCGGGCGCGCGGCTTCGACATGCCGGTCCGGTACCACAACCGCCACCCGCTCCCGCCCGAGCAGGCCGACGGCGCCGAGTGGCTGCCGCTGGAGGAGCTGCTCGCCACCTCCCCCGTCCTGGTCGTCACCTGCCCGCTCAGCGACGCCACCCGGCACCTGCTGGACGCCCGCCGGCTCGCCCTGCTGCCGCCCGGCGCCGTGGTGGTCTCGATGACCGCCGGCGTCGTCGACGAGGAGGCGCTCGCCGCCGCGCTGGAGTCCGGCGCCCTGTTCGCCGCCGCCGTGGACAACTTCGCGCACGAGCCCGCCGTCCCCGCCGCCCTCCTCGCGCAGGACCGCGCCGTCCTCGCCCCGCACCTGGGCAGCGCCACCGTCCGCACCCGCCGGGCGATGGGCGACCTCGCCGTCGACAACGTCCTCGCCGTCCTCGCCGGCGAGGACCCGGTCACCCCGGTCACCCCGGCCGGCCCGGTCGCTCAGTAGTCGCGGTCGGCGGAGCCGTTGACCTCGCGGCGGGCCTGCCAGGTGGTGTGCTCGCGGGAGACGGCGTCCTCGGCGTCGCGGGCGAGGCGGGCCCAGAGCTCCTCGGCGTCCGGGGAGCCGACGTCCAGCCGGGCCAGCTGGGCGCGGATCTGGGCCAGTTCGTCGGCGGCCAGGCCGTAGGCGGCGGCGAGCGGGCGGTACTGGCGCAGCTGGGCCCAGGCGGTGACCGAGGCGGCCACCGCGGAGACGGTGCCGAGCGCGTCGAAGGTGAACCCGCCCATCGCCCGCAGCACGGCGAGCACCAGGCCGAGCAGCGGCAGTGCCACTCCGGCCACGCCGGTCCAGAAGCCGGCGCGGGCGCAGCGGCGCGACTTCGACCGGTACCAGTCCTGCTGCACCTGGATCCGCTCGCGCAGGTAGACGTCCCGCCGGACGGCGAGCGGCCGGCCGCGCAGCCCGCGCATCGCCGGGGTGATCTGGCTCTCGGCCGGCCGGCCGGCCAGGCCGGGGCCGACCGCGCGGCTGCCCCGGAAGGCGTGCAGCACCCGGCCGAGCTGGAGGCCGTACAGGCCCTCGGCGTCCGGCAGCGGGCGCGGGGGCGGCTGGACGGCGTCGGCCCGGACGGCGAACTTCCAGGCGAGCGTCTTCACCGACTCGGCGGCGGCCCGGCCCTCGTACCAGAGGCCCTGCGGGTTCTGCCGGCTGATCACCGCGGAGAGGGCGATCGCGCCGAGGTAGGCGACGGCGGCGAGCCAGGCCCACACCGTGCCGTCGGCGGAGCCCGCCGTCGCGGCCGCGACCAGCAGCACCAGCTCGGCGGCGGAGAGCCGCACCGCCCTGGTCTGCCCCTGCTGGGAGGCCGAGTCGGCCGCCCAGAAGAGTTCCGGCAGCAGCTCGTGCTCCCGCACCACCCGCTCCGCCCCGCCCGTGCCCGACGTCATCCCGTCCCCCCGCTCGCCGCTCCACCGCCCCGGCGGTACTTGCCCCGGCGGGGGGACGGGTACGCCTCGGGCGGGTGATGAGGCCGGTTCCGGTGGGGCCGGGGTGGCGGCGCGCGGCCCGGTGCCGGGGCGCGCGCCGCGGACGTGCTCCGGACCGCCGCCGGCCGGGCGTCCAGACCGGTCGGCCGTTCGGCGTAGCCGGCCTGGTGCCGGCGGCCGCGCCGCCCTACGGCGAACGGCCGGACGCGGACGGAGGGCGGTCAGAAGGTGTAGAAGATCCGCTCCGCGTTGTCGGCCATCTGCTTGGCGTTCCACTCGGTGCCGCCCGGCACGTTGCCGGAGCGGAACAGCGGCGGGGTGGCGCCGGTGCCCGCGAGCGCGGCGTCGGCCAGGCGGTCCACCGCGGAGGCGACCACGGCCTGCATCAACGCGCTGGTCACGATGGTGGAGACGGGGCCGAAGGTGGTCTCGGCGCCGGGGTGGGTCAGCTCGCCGTCGCCGACCGCGATCTTGTTGTCCAGGACGACGTCGCAGTGGTCCTTGAGATAGGTGCCGGAGGGGTGGGCGGAGGCGATCTCGCCGGGGTAGGCGAGCGAGGTCAGCCCGATCACCTTCAGGCCCCGGCCCCGGGCGTGCTGGGCCAGCTCGACCGGCATGACCTGGCGGCCGGAGAGCGAGATGAGGAACAGCAGGTCACCGCTGGTGGCGGGGGTGTGGTCCAGGGCGGCGGTGGCGAGTCCGGAGACCCGCTCCAGGGCGCTGGACAGCGGCGCCGGCATCACCGTGACCCCGGCCATCCCGGGGACCTCCAGCAGGTTCACCGGGACGAGTCCGCCGGCCCGGTAGACGACGTCCTGGGCGGCCAGCGAGGAGTGGCCGGCACCGAAGGCGAAGATCCTGCGCCCCTCGGTGACCGCCCCGGCCAGCAGGGCGGCGGCGGCCTCGATGTTCTCCGCCTCCTCGGTGCGGACCCGCTGGAGGTGCGCGATCGCGGCGTCGAAGTACCGGCCGACCAGCTCGCTCATCAGTTGCCTTCGCTCTCTGCCGGTGGGGGATTCCGGCCGGGTGGGGGCGGGCCGTGGTGGTCCGGGCCGCGGGGGAGAAAGCTCCGGCCAGCACCGTGCTGCCTCACCGGCGCCGCTGTCAACAGTCGCGAAAAGCCGCCCCCGCCGCCCCGGGGCGGGCCCGGCAGTCGGTGCGGTAGGTCAGAATTGGCGATGAGGACACCGAGGAACGGAGCCAGCGGCGATGTCTGGGCTGATCGACACCACTGAGATGTACCTTCGCACCATCCTGGAGCTGGAGGAGGAGGGCATCACCCCGATGCGCGCCCGGATCGCCGAGCGCCTGGAGCAGAGCGGTCCCACGGTCAGCCAGACGGTCGGCCGGATGGAGCGCGACGGACTGCTGCGCGTCGCGGGCGACCGGCACCTGGAGCTGACCGAGGAGGGGCGCCGGCTCGCGGTGCGGGTGATGCGCAAGCACCGCATCGCCGAGTGCCTGCTGGTCGACGTGATCGGCCTGGAGTGGGAGCAGGTGCACGAGGAGGCCTGCCGCTGGGAGCACGTGATGAGCGAGACGGTCGAGCGCAAGGTGCTCGCCATGCTCGGCCACCCCACCCAGTCCCCGTACGGCAACCCGATCCCGGGGCTGGACGAGCTGGGCGACGCCAAGGCCGAGGGCGAGGGCTTCGACGCCGGGCTCGTCCCGCTGGACGCCGTGCTGCCGGGCGCGGACGGCGCCGACGTGGTGGTCCGCCGGATCGGCGAGCCGATCCAGACCGACGGGGAGCTCATGCGCACGCTGCGGCGGGCCGGGGTCCGGCCGGGGTCGACGGTGCGGGTGAGCGCCGGGGTCGGCGGGGTGCTGGTGGGCACCGGTGAGAACGCGGCCGAGCTGGGCAAGGACATCGCCGCGCACGTCTTCGTCGCGCAGACCTGAGCACGCCGGGGGCCGGCCGCGTGAGGACCTGGGCACGCGGCGCCCCGGGTGCGTGGCGCCCCGGGCACGCGGCGCCCCGGGTGCGTGGCGACCTGAGCACGTGACAGCCGGCGCGACGGCCGGGCAACGCCGGACGGGGCCGGGCGCTCCCCGCGCTCCCGGCTCCGTCCGGCCCCTCCCGTTCCCTCCCGCTCTCCGCGGCACCGGCCTCCCCGAACCCGGCCGGTACCGCGGCCCCGCCCCGTCCCTCCCGTCCCTCCCGTCCCCTCCGTCCCTCCCGTCCGCCTCGCCCGGCTTCCCCGACCGAGCGCCCCGTCCGGCGGCCCCTCTCGCTGGAAGTTCTCCCACTCGGACGATCAAGGCAATCCTTGAGCGCTGTCACTCGTACGAGGGGCTTTCGCCGCTGGCCAGCGGGTACACCGAAGCCTTATCCGCACATGCGTATGACGGGCCCCGTCTCCGGTGGGAGACAAGGCCCGTCACTCGCGCGCGGGGTCTCGCGCAGCGCACGCCCTCACCCGATCGGCGCAGGGCGGCAGTCCAGGGGTGCGGCCGGGGGCGGTCGGCGCACCGCCGCGGGCCGGACCGGCCGGGCGGCGGACGACGGCGCGTCACGCCCCCGGCCGGGGAGATCGCCGAGGTCCTCCACGGGATGCTCAACTACCGTGCGTGAGCCGGGTTACGGCCGGGGCCCGGTCATTGCGCCAGGTGGGGGCTCTTCACCCGAACCGGTGAGGCGGACCGGGCGGGAGCGCGCCGGGGGGAGGCGGGGTGGGCGCAGTGGGGGCGCACAGGAGCATATGGGCGGGCGCGTGGGGGGTCGGCATCGTCACCGTGGGTATCCCGCTGGCGTTGCTGATCGCTAACCTGGTGTCAGTTTCCTTGAACGGTCGGACAGTCGGCAACTCGGCAACAGAGATCAGCAGAAAGCGTCGCCCGCCGGCCGGGACCGGAGGGTGTGGGGAGGCGAAGCCCAATGGCCGCGAGACCACTTGTCGCACGACAGCCCAACGAGCGTCTCCAGCAGCTGATCCAGGAGGCCAGCTGCTCCAACGCCGGTCTGGCACGGAGAGTCAACCTCTGCGGTGCCGAGCACGGTCTGGACCTGCGGTACGACAAGACCTCCGTCGCGCGCTGGCTCCGCGGCCAGCAACCGCGCGGGCAGGCGCCGGCGGTGATCGCCGAGGCGCTCGGGCGCAAGCTGGGGCGCAGCGTGTCGGTCGAGGAGATCGGCATGGCCGACGGCAAGAACCTCAGCTCCGGCATCGGCCTGCAGTTCGCGCCGACGCTGGGCGCGGCGCTGGAACAGGTCTGCGAGCTGTGGCGCAGTGACGTCGGCCGCCGGGACTTCCTGACCGGGGCGACGGTGGCGGCCTCCGCGCTGGTCGAGCCCAGCCGGGACTGGCTGATCACCCCGCCCGACCCGGTGGTGGCCCGCACCGGCGGGACCAGGGTCGGCCCGACCGACGTCGCGGCCGTCAAGGCGACCACCGCGATGCTGGTCGACCTGGACCACCGGTTCGGCAGCGGGCACGTGCGCCCGGTGGTGGTGCACTACCTCAACAGCGTGGTCTCCGGGCTGCTCGGCGGCTCCTACCGGGACGAGACCGGGCGTCAGCTCTTCGCCGCGGTCGCGCGGTTGACCGAGCTGGCGGGCTACATGGCGGTGGACACCGGCCAGCCCGGCCTGGCCCAGCGCTACTACATCCAGGCGCTCCGGCTGGCCCAGGCCGCCGACGACCGGGGGTACGGCGGGTACGTGCTGGCGGCCTCGATGAGCCACCTGGCGGCGACCCTGGGCAACCCGCGGGAGATCGCCCAGCTCGCCCGGGCGGCCCAGGAGGGCGCCCGGTCGGTGGCCACCCCGACCGCGATGGCGATGTTCTACGCGGCCGAGGCGCGCGGGCACGCCCTGCTCGGCGACGCCAAGGCCTGCGAGGCGGTGGCCGCCAAGGCGCTGGAGATGATGGAGAAGCGCCGTCCGGAGGACGACCCGGACTGGATCGTCCACTTCGACGACGCCTACCTCGCCGACGAACTGGCCCACTGTCACCGGGACCTCGAACAGGCCGGCCCGGCCGAGCACTACGCCCGCCGGGCGCTCGACCTGCACCCGCCGACCCGGGTGCGGCGCCGCGCGGTGGACCTCGTGCTGCTGGCGACGGCGCAGCTCCAGCAGCGGGACGTCGAGCGGGCCTGCGAGACCGGGGCGCAGGCGGTCCGGCTGCTGAGCGGGCTGCGCTCCAACCGGGGCGTGGAGTACCTGGACGAGTTCCGGCGCCGTCTGGAGCCCTTCCGGGAGCAGCGGGTGGTCCGCGAGTTCCAGGCCCGCGCGGAGGCGGAGGCGGCCTGAGCCGGGGCCGTCGAGGAGGACGGCGCAGAGCGTGCAGGGTCGGTGAGGGATGGACCGCCCACGTGGTCGGCCGGTTCGGTGAACCGGTAGCGTGGGCGCGACGTCCAAGGAACTGTGATGCTCCCAAGAACCGACGAGATGTGGTCCGCCGTCAGCGCGCGGTCGTGCACAGGTGAGGAATCGCGTTGAGCCAGCGCCGCTCGTACCCCAACTCGGGTGACTTCAACCTGGACGACCTGTTCCGCCCGGAGCCCGGACAGCAGCCGCAGCAGCCGGGACAGCAGCCCGGGCAGCAGGGCCCGCCGCAGGGGTACGGCCCGCAGCCGGGGCAGCACGCCGGTCCGCCGCCGCACGCGCAGCCGCCGCACGCCCAGCCGCCGGCCGGGCCGTACCCGGGGCAGCCGTCCGGGCAGCCGGAGTACTTCGGCGACAGCGCGCTGCCGACCCAGGCCATGCCGGTCCAGCCGGGCGGCCCGCAGCCGTCCTGGGGCGGCGCCCCGCAGCCGGGCCACCCCGCCGACCCGGCCCAGGCGACCCAGTACCTGCCGCCGTACCCGGGCCCGGACCCGCAGGCGGCGGGCGGCTACCCGCCCGCGCAGCCGGGGTACGCCGACCGGCCCGCGCCGGGCCACCCGGGCGAGGCCCCGGCCGGGCGCGACGGCGGCCGCGGCGGCCGTTCCTCCTCCAAGCTGCTCATCGGCGGCGTGGTGGCCGGTGGCGTGGCGGCGGCGATCCTGGTCGCGGTGCTGCTGAACGGCAACGACGACACGTCCGGCACGGAGAAGAAGGCCGTCCCCCCGGTCACCGACAGCGGCACGGTCGCCGCCACCGTCCAGAGCGCCGGCCCGACGACCGCCTCGGTCAACCCGGAGGTCAAGGCGCAGGCCCAGGCGCTCTCCGACCTGCTCGGCACCGCCAACGACAGCCGGCAGGCCGTGATCGGCGCGGTCGCCTCGGTGCAGAAGTGCGACAAGCTGCCGGAGTCGCAGCAGGCGCTGACCGCCGCGGCCGGGCAGCGCCGGGAGCTGCAGAGCAAGCTGGCCGGGCTGAAGACCGACAAGCTGCCCGGCGGTCCGCAGCTGGTCGAGCAGCTGAACGCGGCGTGGACGGCCTCGGCGACCGCCGACGACGAGTACGCGGCCTGGGCCGGGGACGCCCAGGCCGGCTGCGACCCGAAGAAGAACGACAACCAGCACTACAAGAACGCCGTCGCCGCGAGCGGCACCGCCACCACGGCCAAGAAGCAGGCGGCCGGGCTGTGGAACACCGTCGCCGGCCAGACCGGCCTGCCCACCCGCACCGACGGCGACCTCTGACCCGCCCGCACCCCGCAACCAGGGGCACGGACCCGGCCGCAGGACACCGGGACACGGCGAAGGGCCCGGCCGAAGGACGGCCGGGCCCCGGGAACCGCGGGGGCGCAGCGCCGGATCAGGCCGGCGGCTTGCCGCCGGTGAGCACCCAGCGCACGTCCACGAAGCCCGGCCGCTGCAGGGTCAGCTGCCCGCCCTTGACCACCTGGTAGGTGACCCAGGTGTTCACCAGCCGGGGCGACTCGGTGGACGGCAGCATGTTGGTGGTCGCCCAGTTCAGCGGCGGGGTGAGCCCGACGTCGATCTGCTCGCCGCTGTCCAGCAGCCCGGTGACCGTCTTGCTGCTGATCTGGCGCCCGGCCGCGGCCAGCCGGTCGGCGACCTGGCGGAACACCTCGTAGGCCACCCAGGTGGTCTGCACCCCGGGGTCGGCGGCGTCGATGGTCCGCCCGGCGGTGTCGGCGCGGATCACCGCCCGCAGGCCGTCCCAGATCTTGGCCGACTCCGGCGGGTACCAGCCGGTCACAAAGGCTCCCGCGAGCGGGCCGCTGTCGCCGCCGGTGGAGTCGACCACCGACTGCTGGACGCTGCCGATCACCGAGGCGATCCGGGTGTTCTTCGCGCCGGTCCGGCGGAAGGCGTCGAGCAGGTTGCCGGTCGGCTCCGAGCCCAGCGCGCTGGTGACGCAGCCGCCCGGCTGGTCACCGCCGATCGCCTTGCGGACCTCGGGGGAGTAGTCGTTGGACTTCTCCGGCGCCTTGACGTCCAGCAGCTTGATCCCGGCCGGCTTGAGCGCGTTGCCCAGGTAGCCGAGCAGGTTGTCGCCGGCCGGGGTGTCCGGGCGGATCAGCGAGACCGTCTTGCAGCCGGCCTCCACCAGCTGCCGGCCGCTGCCGCCGATCAGGGCCGGCATGCCGCCGCCCACCGGGTAGGACAGCGGGCTGCTGAACTCCGGCTGGGACAGGCCGTAGCCGCCGATCAGCGGGATGCCGGCCCGTTCCAGGGCGGGCATGAAGTCGTCGCCGTACTGGCTGTAGGAGCCCAGCACCGCCACCGCCCTGGCGTCCACCGCCTGCTGCGCGCAGGCCTTGGCGCCGTCGGAGGTGTTGTGCTCGTTGCAGGTGATCACCCGCAGCCGGCGGCCGTGCAGGCCGCCCTTGACGTTGACGTCCCGGCCGATCGCCTCGGCCAGGGCCGTCATCCCGGGGCGGTCGGCCGATCCGGTGTCGGACGGCGCCCAGGTCATGACGGTGAGATCGCCGCTGCCGGTGGCGGCATCGGCCGGTCCGCCGCACGCGGAGGCCGAGAAGAGGGTTGGGAGCACCGCCGCGGCGGTCGCGACGGCAGCGATCGGGCGCCGGCGGCGCCGTCCCGCGATCGGGTGCATGGCCTGGGACGAGCCCCTACGGCTGGTCATCGGTCTTTCCCTCCCTGGGCGCTGTGCTGCGCACCGGTTCCAGCCAATCCCCGGTGTCGCAAGCCGAGAGGACCGCCCAGCCAACGGCCGGCAAACGGGGGCGGAAATCCGGGTGGGGACGCGTGTAGATCGGGAGTGGAGCACGAACGGTGGGGGAACGTACGATCGATCCCCATGTCCGCCAGCACAGAATCTTCGTATCGGTCTGCCCGAAACCCTTCTCGTCCGGGCCACCGCTCCAGCACGATGGGCGGCATGCCGCTCAACGACCTGCCCTGGTGGCGCTGGCGGGCCCGGCTCCGCTCGGCGCTGCACATGCTCTCCGACCCCGGGTTCCAGCGGGACGCCTGGCTGGCCGGCCGCGAGGGGTACGGCGACGTCACCGACGCCGTCTACCGCCTGGTCGAGGACACCTGGCTGGACCGCTGGTCGGCCGAGAAGTACGTCGGCACGATCTTCCGGGACTCCGCCGAGGCGACCCTGGTGGACGTCGCGGTGCTGCGGGTGGTGCGGATCCTGCACGAGGTCGGCGCGGACGCCCCGGCCTCCGCCTACCTGGAGCACCACGGCTGGCCGGAGGCGGTCCGGGCGGCCCGCGAGGCGCACGTCAGGCTGGCCGTCAACGACGGCGAGGACCCGGACGTCCCGCCGCGCTCGCTGGACGTGCTGCGGATCCTGACCCAGGTCTGAACGGGCCGCCGCCCCGGTCCGGGGCGGTCCGTCCCGCAGTGCGGGCAGCCGGAGGGGGGCCTCCCGGAGTGTGACACGCTGGAGCGTCCACATCCGCACGAGCTCAGGACGGGATACCACCACCGTGGAACAGCAGCCGGCCAGCGCCCAGTACGTCCTCACGCTGTCCTGCCCCGACAAGCAGGGCATCGTGCACGCGGTCTCCAGCTACCTCTTCATGACCGGGTGCAACATCATCGACAGCCAGCAGTTCGGTGACGGGGACAGCGGTCTGTTCTTCATGCGGGTGCACTTCTCCGCCGCCGAGCCGGTGACCCTCGACAAGCTGCGGGCGAGCTTCGCCGCGATCGGCGCCTCGTTCGGGATGGACTGGCAGATCCACCCGAGCGACGAGAAGCTGCGGATCGTCCTCATGGTCAGCAAGTTCGGGCACTGCCTGAACGACCTGCTGTTCCGCACCCGGATCGGCGCGCTGCCGGTGGAGATCGCCGCGGTGGTCTCCAACCACACCGACTTCCGCGACCTCACCGAGGGCTACGGGATCCCGTTCCACCACATCCCGGTGACCCGCGACACCAAGGCCGAGGCCGAGCAGCGGCTGCTGGACCTGGTCGCCGAGGAGAACGTGGAGCTGGTCGTGCTGGCCCGCTACATGCAGGTGCTGTCGGACCGGCTGTGCACCGCGCTCTCCGGCAAGGTGATCAACATCCACCACTCCTTCCTGCCGAGCTTCAAGGGCGCCAAGCCGTACCACCAGGCGCACACCCGGGGCGTGAAGCTGATCGGCGCCACCGCGCACTACGTCACCGCCGCCCTCGACGAGGGCCCGATCATCGAGCAGGAGGTGGCCCGGGTGACCCACGACGTCACGCCGGACCAGCTGGTCGCGCTCGGCCGGGACGTCGAGTGCCAGGCGCTGGCCCGCGCGGTGAAGTGGCACAGCGAGCACCGGGTGCTGCTGAACGGCACCCGGACGGTCGTCTTCGCCTGACGCGCCCGCCCGCCCGACGCCGCCGCCCTGCCGGGGGGCTACGGCCGGGACAGCAGCGGCGTCGCGTGCAGCACCTCGCGGATCGCGGCCCGGTCGCCGTGCTCGCCGACCGGCAGCCGGTCCGGGTCGCGGTGCGCGGCGGCCAGCTGGCAGAACTCCAGCCCGTCCAGCACCATCGCCGCCACCGGCTCGCCGCCGGGCGGTCCCGCGTCCGGGCCGTCCAGCGGTATCAGCCACTCGCCGGACGCCGGGCCGTCGATCACCAGCCGGATCCGTCGGCCGGCCGTCCTCCCGTCGGCGGGCCCGGGGGCGCCGGCGGGCGCCCCGGCGAGTTCGGGCCGGGCCGCCCGCTGCCCGGCCAGGGCCAGCGGCAGCATCCGCACGGCCAGGTCGATCATCTGCCGCAGGTGCTGCGGGGCCGGCGGGGCGTACGGGTAGGCGACCGCGCGGGCGACGTCCTCGCCGTGCACGTAGCACTCGAAGGCCCGGTCGACGAAGGCGTCCCGGAGCGGGACGGTCACGAAGCCGAAGTCCACCGGGGTGTTGCCCTGCGGGGCGAGCGCGGCCGAACGGACCAGCTCGTGGCAGTGCCGGCGCCACCGGGCCCGGACCCGCTGCGGCGGCTGTCCGGCCTGCTCGGCGGTGAGCCGGGCGGTGCGGTCGGCGATCCGGGCCCAGGGCCGGCCGGCCTGCGGCGGCACCCGGGGGACCGGCGGGAGGACGGGCTCCTGCGGCGGGACCCGGCGCTCGGCCGCCGGTCCGGCGCCGCCGGGAGCCCCGCCACCGGAGCCGGAGCCGGGGCCGGATCCGCCCGGGACGGGGTCGGGCAGGCCGAGGGCGACGGCCACGTAGCCGTCCACGGCGGCGAGGTGGCAGAGCACCTCGGCCGGGCGCAGGTACTCGGTGCCGCCGTGCCAGGGCAGTTCGGCGACCTCCTGCCACTCCTCCGGGCCGAGGTCGCGCAGCAGGGCGTCGAACTTGGCGGTCTCGGCGGCGTACGGCAGGCCCCAGGCGGGGACGGGCAGGTCGGCCGGGCGGCGGGCCAGGCACCAGTCCAGCACCTGCCGGCGCAGCGCGGCGGGCTGGTCCAGCGGCTCCTCGACGGAGAGCCAGCCGGCGGCCTCGCGCAGCCGCTCGGCCTCGTCGGAGCACTGCGGGCAGCCGGCCAGGTGGGCCTCGAACGCGGCGGCCTCGCGGGGCGGGACGGCGCCGAGTGCCCAGGCGCCGAGCAGCGAGCGCAGGGCCTCGTGCTGCTCGTCGGTGATCGTCACGTCCCCCCGCCCTCCTGCCGCCGCCCGCGCTCCCGTTCGGTGTCCGCCCGTTCCGCGACCGCCCGTTCCGCGACCGCCCGTTCCGCGACCGCCGGTTCCGGGTCCGCCCGTTCGGGCCCGGCCGGGGCGGGGCCCCGGTGCCGGGCGCGCTCCTGTTCCAGTTCGGCGGCGAGCAGTTCCAGGCCCTGCCGCATCCGCTCCTTGGCGGCCTGTTCGCTGATCCCCAGCCGACGGGCCGTCTCCTGGTAGGTGCGGCCGTCGTAGTAGGACTTCGCGATGGTCTCACGCAGCGGTTGCGGCAGGGCGGCGACCGCGTACTGGACCCGGGCGGCGGTGGCCATCGCGCGGATCTCGTCCTCCGTCTCCCCGGCGGGGCCCGCCTCCGCGGCGCGGCGGGCCCGCAGCCGGTCCACCGCACGGCGGTGGGTCAGCGCGCCGAGCCAGGAGCGGAGCGAGCCGCGGGCCGGGTCGAAGGCCTCGGGGTGCTCCCAGACGTGGGCGAATATCTCCCGGGTGAGTTGCGCCGCCGCGGTCTGGTCGGCCAGTATCCGGCCCGCCAATCCGTGGACCATCGGGGCGAGTTGGTCGTAGAGCTCGCCGAGGGCGGTCTCCTCGCCGCGGGCCAGGCGCCGCTGCAGCTGTTCGTCCCGGCGCGGGGCGCCGTCGGTGCTGGCCACCGGTCACCACCCTCCTGCCGGACCGGCCGCTGACGCGTCCCACGGTAACCCGGACGGTTCGGACGCCGGGTGGATTCGGTGAAGAACAGGAGGCCGGGGCTTCGGATCGTCGGATCGTGGGATCTGCGGTGGATCCCGGGGCCGTGCTGTTCGAAGGTGGTTGGACATATGTCGCACGGGTGGTTCGCGAGTGGCGGGTGCGGTGCGAGGGGCGGACGGCGGTAGGTTCGCCTCTGCGTCGCGGCCCGGGCCGGGTCGGGCCGGGCCGGGCGGTCGTCGGTCCGGGGCTCGCCAGAGTGAACGGGACAGTATGCCGTGCCCGTCCCCCGATCGCTGGAATATGCCCGAAGCGCTTGCTGCGGTCCGCCCGCCGAACCATCCTGAGGCGTATTCGTGTCGCGGCCGGTGCGCGACGGACGACGTGGCGCGGGCGCGCCGCGGCGGGTGCGACGTGCGGTCACCCGCCGGGCGGCGCCCCGGCGGACGGCGGGCCCGGTGCGCGCCCGGGCCGGACGGGCGACCGGGGCCCGGCCGAGACGGTGGCCGAACTGCGAGTGCGGGTGGTGGAGCGGTGCAGGTTCTTCAGGTACAGCTTGCGGTGCGGGCGGACCCCGCCGAGGTCGGCCGGGCCCGCCGGTGGGCCCGCTCGCGGCTGCTCAACCACGGGGTGGACCCGGACGCGCCGATCGCCGAGGCGGTGGTCCTGGTGGTCTCCGAACTGGTCACCAACGCCGTGGTGCACACCGGCCGTCCGGCCGTGCTGCGGCTCTGCTTCCCGCTGGACGACCACCGGGGCGCCGCTCCCGGCGCCTCCCCGGGCGGCCCCGGGAGCGAGGGCGTGCGCGAGGCGGCGACGGTCGGCCCGCTGCGGGTCGAGGTCGCCGACGCCAGCCAGGTCGCCCCCGCCCCCCGGCACGCGGGCGCGGACGTCGACGCCACCAACGGGCGCGGCCTGGAACTGGTGGAACTGCTCTGCGACCGCTGGGGCTGGTACCCCGACGGCACCGGCAAGCGGGTCTGGTGCGAGATCAGCCCGGACGCCCGGCCCGCGGACCCGCTCGCCGCCGTCGACTGGGTGGCCCTGGCGCAGCCTTAGGTCCGTCGTCGGGCCGAAAGCTGACGCAACCATTCCGAATTTCCGACTACCCATTGACGTGACGTATCCGACTGATCACTCTTGGGTGCAGCGCTCCGTCGCGAGGGGACGCCGAGGGAACACCCGAACGCCGCTGCGGTGCTGCTGTCCAGGGGGACCACGTCAGCAGGGGCGCCGTGGACCGGTCGTGCGCTGGCTCCTCGGCGAGTGCGGAGGGATCGGCACGGCTTCAGGGCCCGTGTGCCGAGGTTGGATGGCGGCCGGCCGTGCCGTGCTCGGGGTGCGCGCGGCCCGCCGCCATCCGATCCGCCCGTCACGGGCGATCCCTTTCGGCCACCCGGCCCGCCCAGCGAACCGCCGCTTCCGGTCGGCCGGTTCCCGCCCCCGGTTGGCCCGATTCCGGCGGAAGCTGGCAGCCCCGCCCCTCGTCGTCGCTCCGCGCCGTCGGAAGACTCGGCCGGGTGAACGAGACCGCCGCCCCCACCGGCCCCGCTGATCCCACCACCCCCACCGACGCGCTCCCCGCGCCCGCTCGCACGCCCCGGGTGCACTACGCCTGGGTGGTGGCCGGCGTCTCCCTGCTGGTGCTGCTCGGCTCGGCCGGCTTCCGGTCCACACCCGGTCTGATGATGGACCCGCTGCACACCGAGTTCGGCTGGTCGATGGCCACGATATCCAGCGCCAGTTCGGTCAACCTCACCCTCTACGGCCTCACCGCGCCGTTCGCCGCCGCCCTGATGGACCGGTTCGGGGTGCGGTTGGTGGTGGTCTGCGCGCTGCTGACGATCTCGGTCGGCGCCGGGCTCACCATGCTGATGCGCCAGCCCTGGCAACTGGTGCTCTGCTGGGGCATCCTGGTCGGCCTCGGCAGCGGCTCGATGGCCGGCGCGTTCGCCACCACCATCACCGGGCGCTGGTTCCGGGCCCGGCAGGGGCTGGTCACCGGGGTGCTGACGGCCGCCGGTGCGGCGGGCAACCTGGTCTTCCTGCCGCTCGGCGCCTGGCTGGTCGAGCAGCACGGCTGGCGCTCGGCGGTGGTCGTGGTCTCGCTGGCGGCCAGCGCGGTGGCCGTTCCGGTGCTGCTGCTGATGCGCGAACGGCCCGCCGACCTGGGCCTGCTCCCGTACGGCGCCACCGAGCCGCCGCCCGCCCCGGCCGGCGGCGAGCGGGTGCTGGCCCGCTCGCTGCGGGTGCTCCGGCAGGCCGCCCGCAGCCGGGCGTTCTGGCTGCTGGCCGGCTCCTTCGCGATCTGCGGCGCGACCACCGCCGGGCTGGTCGGCACCCACTTCATCCCGGCCGCCCACGACCACGGCCTGCCGGTCACCACGGCGGCGGGCCTGCTCGCACTGATCGGCGTGTTCGACGTGATCGGCACCGTCGCCAGCGGCTGGTTCACCGACCGCTTCGACGCCGGGCGGCTGCTGATCGTCTACTACGGTCTGCGCGGGCTCTCGCTGCTGGTGCTGCCGCAGCTGTTCGCGGGTTCGCTGGAGCCGCCGATCCTGGCGTTCGTCATCTTCTACGGACTGGACTGGGTGGCCACCGTGCCGCCGACCGTCGCGCTCTGCCGCCGGCACTTCGGGGAGGACGCGCCGATCGTCTTCGGCTGGGCGCTGGCCTGCCACCAGATCGGCGCCGCCGTGGTGGCCGGCCTGGCCGGCTTCGCCCGGGACGCGCTCGGCGACTACGACCTCGCCTGGTACGCGGCGGGCGGGCTCTGCGCGGTCGCGGTGCTGCTCTGCCTGGCGCTGCGGTCCGGGGCCGCCGAGCGGACCGCCCCGGCCCCGTCCTGAGGCGCGGCCGTCCTGTCGTAAGGGGCGGCTAGGCTCCGGGGCCATGACGCTCACCTTCACCCTCGACCCGGAACTCGACCCCGCGCTGCGTGCGGAGATCACCGCCCTGTGGACCGCCGCCAGCAACGCCGGCGGGGCCGTCGGTTTCGTCCACCAGGTGACCGAGGAGGAGGTCGGGGCCGCCGGGGTGGCGCAGTTCGCCGGGGTGGCGCCGGCCGGGCCGGACCGGCTGCTGATCGCCCGGGAGACCGCGACGGGCAGGCTGGCCGCGCTGCTGGTCTTCGAGTCGATGCGGTTCGGGCCGATGGACCACTGGCGGCTGGTGGCCAAGGTCATGGTCCACCCCGAGCTGCAGGGGCGCGGCCACGGCGCGGCGCTGATGGCCGAGGCCGAGCGGACCGCGCGCGGCTGGGGCCTGGACGGGCTGAAGCTCCAGGTGCGCGGCGGGCTCGGCCTGGAGTCGTTCTACGCCCGCAGCGGCTACGTCGAGGTCGGCCGGGTGCCCGCCACCATCCGGGTCGCGCCCGGCGACGACCGCGACGACGTCATCATGTGGCTGGACCTGCGCTGATCGCGCGCTCGGCGGAGCGGTGCCCGGCGGGACCCGTTCCCCGCCGGGCGCGTCGGGCATGCTTCACTGGGAGACCGGCCCGGTTCCCAGCGCAGTGAAGGATGTGTCCCCGGTGGGCAGCAATGTGAGCAAGAAGTCGCACGCCACGCTCCGGTACACCTCGATGCGGGTCTCCATCTTCCTCGGCTGCCTGCTGGTCGCGCTGCTCCTCGGACACTTCCAGGTCATCCCGGTCTCCGGCGAGGCGGGCGTGGTCTTCCTCTTCCTGCTGGCCGCGGTCGCCTCGGCCCCGCTGAGCTACGCGCTGCTGAGCCGCCAGCGCGACGAGATGTCGGCCGAGATCTCCGGCAGGGTGGACGGCATCCGCTCCCGGACCGCCTCCAGGATCGCCGCGCAGAACGCCGAGGAGGACGCCGCGGACGACGCCGCCCGCGCCGCGGCCGCCAAGAAGGCCGCCCCCGGCTCCGCCGCCTCCGCCCCGCAGAACTGACCCGCGCCGTCGTGCCGGAGAACGCCGCGCCGGACAGCGCCGCGCCGGACAGCGCCGCGCCGGACAGCACCGCGCCGGGCGTCCCCGCACCGGCCGGCGCCGGGGCGGGGCGGGCCGACGGGCCCGCGCCCGGGACCTGGCCGGCCCCGGTCCGCCGCCCCACCGGCCGGGACGTCGCCCGGCTCGCCGGGGTCTCGCAGGCCACCGTCTCCCTGGTGTTCTCCGGCTCCGAGGCCGGCCGCCGGGTCTCCGACGCGACCCGCGAGCGGGTCCGCGAGGCCGCCCGCAGCCTCGGCTACCGCCCGCAGGCGGCCGGCCGGCAGCTGCGGCTGGGCCGCAGCGGGATGATCCTGCTGGCCGTGCCGAACATCCTCGGCCCGTTCTTCGGCCGGGTCCTGGAGGGCGTCCACGAGGAGGCCGGCCGGCACGGCCTGGCCGTGGTGGTCAGCTCCGGCTGGGGGAGCGCCACGCTCGCCGAGGCCGCCACCACCAGCCGCTTCGACGGCCTGCTGATCTGCTCCCCCGACGACAGCCAGCTCGGTGAGCTGCCCGCCGACACCCCCGTCGTCTTCCTGGACGCCGACCCGGGCACGGACCGGACCCGGCCGACCGTCGAGCTGGACGTGGCCGGCGGCATGCGGGCCGCCGTCGAACACCTCGCCGGGCTCGGCCACCGCCGGATCGGCCGGCTGCGCTCCACCCATTCCGCGTACACCTTCCGGGTCCGCCAGGGCGCCTTCGAGGAGACGGTCCGCCGGCTCGGCCTGGAGGTGGTCGAGCTCGGCGTCAGCCTGAACGAGGGCCAGCCGGCCGCCCGCGAGGCCGCCCACCGGCTGCTCGCCCGTCCGGACCGGCCACACGCGGTGATCTGCGACGACGACGTGGTCGCCTCCGGCGTCTACCAGGCCGCCGCCGAGCGCGGGCTGCGGGTGCCCGCCGACCTCTCGGTGATCGGCATCGACAACGTCCCGGTGGCCGCGCTGCTCGCCCCGCCGCTGACCACCGTCGACCTGCCGGGCGAGGAGCTCGGCCGGGCCGGGGTGGCGGCGCTCGCCGGACTGCTCCGGGGCGAGGCGGTCGCGCCGGTGCCGCCGCTCGCCACCTCGCTGGTGCGGCGCTCCTCCACCACGGAGGCCCCGGCCCCGGCGCTGGACTGACGGTGCGTTCGGGTGCGGTGCGCCGTGCGGGCCGCTCCGCACGGTGAAGGATCGTGCCGCGGCCTCGCGGCGCACCCGGCCGTCATCTCCACCCGGCGGGGCCGAGGCCGCCACCGCGGGCCGAAGGGACGAAGAAGTGACTGCGCCCGGCGGCCAGACCACCCGGTCCGACGGGCGCAGTCACGTCCAGGGGGATGCGGCGGGCGTCAGCCCACCGGCATCGGTCCGGTCGGCAGCGGCCGCGCCCCGGCCGACGCGGCGGCCGGCCGGAACCAGCGGCGGGCGCCGAACAGCAGGGCGGCGCCGAGGCCGATCCCGCCCGCCGCGCACAGCGCCACCGGGCGCAGCGAGCCCTCCGCGAGGTGGCCCGAGACGGCGTAGCCGAGCGAGTTGCCGGTCGCGAAGAGGGTGACCAGCCAGGCGAACGCCTCCGTCACGGTGCCGGTCGGCGCGAGCTCGGCGACCAGGACGAACGCCGCCGCCAGCAGCGGGGCCAGCGCGATCCCGGAGAGGAAGGCGAGCCCGGCCATCGCGACCGGCCCGGGGAGCAGCACCAGCGGCAGGTAGCTGACGGCCATGCCGAGCGCCATCAGCCAGGTGCGGGTGGCCGTCGGGCTGCGCCACGGCACCGCGCCGTAGGCGAGCGCGCCGAGCAGTCCGCCGAGTGCCGCCAGGGCCAGCAGGGTGCCCGCACCGCCGGGCAGGCCGTCCGCGGCACGGGCCTCGGCGTACGCGATGAACAGCACGTTCTGCGCGCCGACCGCCCAGCCGGCGCCGGCCAGGCCGATCAGCAGCAGGACCAAACCGGGGGAGCGGAGCGGGCCGAGCAGGCCGGCCGAGTGCGCGCGCGGCGGGGCCTGCCAGGCCCGGGCCGGCGCGGCGGTGGCGACGACGGCCGCCCCGATCAGGCCCAGCGCGGCCGCCACCCAGAGCGCGGCGACGGCGCTGACCGCGCCCGCGATGCCGGCCACCGCGAGCGGACCGGCGACGTAGAGGATCTGCTGGGAGGCGGAGTCGAAGGCGTAGGCGGTGTCGAGCTGCTCCTCCTCGACGACGTCCGGCCAGAGCGAGCGCAGGCAGGGTTCGAGCGGGGGCATCGCCAGGCCCGCGATCGCGGCGCCGAGCGGGGCCGCCACCGCCGAGCCGGGGGCGAGGGCCAGCAGGGCGTACCCGCTGCCGGCGATCACCGCGGAGACCAGCAGCACCCGCGGCTGCCCGGTGCGGTCCACGATCCGGCCGAGCACCGGTCCGCCGACGGCCGCCGCGATCGCGTACGCGGCGGTGGCCAGGCCGATCCGGCTGAACGGCGCGTGGACCTCGCGCAGGGCGAGGGCGATCACCAGGGCGGTCATGCCGGCCGGGAGGCGGCCGAGCAGGGTGCCGAAGAGGAGACGGCCGACGTGCGGGGCGCGGAGCAGGGCGAGGTAGCCCATGGGCGGGATTCTCCGGTCTGGGCGGGCGGCGGGCGGGGGATGCCACCAAGTTATACGTATAACTGTTGACCGGTCAATCGGTCCGTACCCAGAACTCAAACAACTACTTTGAACATCTCAAAGCTTTACTGCTAATGTGTCGGCCGTGACCACCTCAGACGCACGTTCGCCGCTCGGCCCGGGCCCGCTGCCCGGCGCCGCCCGCGCGTGTCGTCTGTCCGGTGCTGTGGACAGCCCGCGTCGTTGTCGCGCCATGAGCTGTATTCAGGCGGCACGCCCCTGACCGGGGCCGGTCCCCTTCCCGTCCGGCCCGCGTGCCGTGCCGCCGTCCTCACCCCCCGCCTCACCACCAGCAACGCCTCCCCCGGAGCCGCACCGTCATGTCCACAGCGCCCGAGGCGACTTCGTCGCCGTCCGTGCTCGCCAGAATCCGCAAGACCCCGTTCTGGGTCCAGATCGTCGCCGGCCTCGTGCTCGGCGTCGGCCTCGGCTACCTGGCCCGCGCGGCCGACATCTCCTGGCTGGCCACCACCCTGGAGACGATCGGCCGGATCTTCGTCCAGCTGCTGAAGCTCGCCGTCCCGCCGCTGGTGTTCACCGCGATCCTGGTGAGCGTGGCGAACCTGCGGAACGTCACCAACGCGGCCCGCCTCGCCGTTCGCACCCTGCTCTGGTTCGCGATCACCTCGCTGATCGCGGTGGCCATCGGCCTCGGCCTCGGCCTGCTGACCAACCCGGGCGAGGGCACCAACCTCAAGACCGAGGGCCTCAAGCCGCCGAAGTCCACCGGCAGCTGGATCGACTTCCTGACCGGGATCTTCCCGACCAACATCGTCACCGCCTTCACCGAGGTCGAGGTCCTGCAGATCGTCTTCCTGGCGATCGTGGCCGGCGCCGCCGTGATCAAGCTCGGCGCCAAGGCCGAGCCGATCCTCAAGCTCAGCGAGTCGGTGCTGGAACTGGTCCAGACCGCCCTCTGGTGGGTCATCCGCCTCTCGCCGCTCGGCACCCTCGGCCTGATCGGCAAGTCCGTCGCCAAGTACGGCTGGGACCTGCTGGAGCCCTTCGCGACGCTGACCGTGGACGTCTACGTCGGTTGCGCGCTGGTGATGTTCGTCGTCTACTCGCTGCTGCTGAAGTTCGCCGCCGGCCTCAACCCGGTCAAGTTCTTCCAGGGCGCCTGGCCCGCGATCCAGCTGGCCTTCGTCTCGCGCTCCTCGGTCGGCACCCTGCCGGTCACCCGCCGGGTCACCGAGCGCCTCGGCGTCCCGGGCGAGTACGCCTCGTTCGCCGTGCCGTTCGGCGCCACCACCAAGATGGACGGCTGCGCCGCGATCTACCCGTCGCTGGCCGCGATCTTCGTCGCCCAGGTGTACGGCATCGACCTCGGGGTCAAGGACTACCTGCTGATCGCCTTCGTCTCGGTGATCGGCTCGGCGGCCACCGCCGGTCTCACCGGTGCGATCGTCATGCTGACGCTGACCCTCTCCACCCTGGGTCTGCCGCTGGAGGGCGTCGGCCTGCTGCTGGCCATCGACCCGATCCTCGACATGATGCGCACCGCGACCAACGTCGCCGGTCAGGCCCTGGTGCCGATCCTGGTCGCGGCCCGGGAGAAGACCCTCGACCTGGTCGCCTACAACAACCCCACCGGTGAGCTCTACGACGAGGCCCCGGCCGTGATCCCGCCCCAGGGCAAGGGTCCGAACCAGGCCGCCGCGACGGCCTGACGCTCCTTCGCACGGGTACCGCGAAGGGCCCTCCTCCCCGGGACGGGAGGAGGGCCCTTCGGCGTTCCCGCGCTGCTGCTGCTGCTGCTGCTGCGGCGGCGGCGGGCCCGGAGGCCGGCGGCCCCGGGCGCCCGGCGCGCTGCGAGGCGGGCGGGCACAAGGCAGGGGGCCCACCGGACGGCGGGCCCCCTTGGGTACTGCAGCTCTTGTGCTCATGGTGACGGCCGCGGGCCGTCGGCGGACCCGATGGGGTCCCGAGCGATCAGATCATCATTGAGGATGGTCAGATAACGGTGACGTTCTCCGCCTGCGGGCCCTTCGGGCCCTGGGTGACGTCGAAGCTGACCGCCTGGTTCTCCTCCAGCGAGCGGAAACCGCTCGCGTTGATGGCGGAGTAGTGGACGAAGACGTCGGGGCCGCCGCCATCCTGGGCGATGAAGCCGAAGCCCTTCTCAGCGTTGAACCACTTGACGGTTCCCTGAGCCATGCCGTTCTCCTTGCGAGGGACGTGTCGGGGACCACACCGTGTGGCCACCCGGTCCGCTGCGCTGATCGCCCTGCCTCCGGACGGGTCCGGAGTTTTTCGATATTGCTGAAAAACTACAAAAAGCCTGCGGTTACATGCTCCGCAGGCTTCAAGTACTGCAAGGGGAATCAAACTGCAACTGAGGGCAACGCTAGCATGCGGCTGCTGTGACGACCAGGGGTGACTTACGGGCTGGACAGCGCGTGTCGTAAGGCCGTTGTGACGCTCGGTGCGGGCTCCGGCGGGTCGTCCCGGTGCGTCCCGGAAGGGCGGTGCGGGACTCCCGGGACGGCGGGCATACGCTGCGGGGAGGCGCACGAACAGCAAGGGAGCGGCGCAGTGGCAGTACCGGATGCGGAAACGCGGGAGCCCCGGGAGAACACCCCGGCGCGGCCCCGGGTCGGGCATATTCAGTTCCTCAACTGCGTACCCCTCTACTGGGGGCTGGCCAGGACCGGCAATCTGCTCGATCTGGACCTCACCAAGGACACCCCGGAGAAGCTGAGCGATCAGCTGGTCGACGGTTCCCTGGACATCGGACCGATCACCTGCGTGGAGTACCTGCGGCACGCGGACGAGCTGCTGGTGCTCCCGGACATCGCCGTGGGCAGCGACGGTCCGGTGATGTCCTGCGTGATCGTCAGCAAGCTGCCGCTCGCCGAGCTGGACGGCCGGCGGGTCGCCCTCGGCTCCACCAGCCGCACCTCGGTCCGGCTCGCCCGGCTGCTGCTGGAGGAGCGCGAAGGGGTCCGGCCGGAGTACTTCAGCTGCCCGCCCGACCTCGACGCGATGCTCGCCGAGGCCGACGCGGCCGTGCTGATCGGCGACCCGGCACTGCGCGCCTACCTGGGGCAGGCGGCCGAACAGGGCCTGGCCGTGCACGACCTGGGCGAGATGTGGAAGGAGTGGACCGGGCTGCCGTTCGTCTTCGCCGTCTGGGCCGCCCGCCGCGACTTCGCCGAGCGGCGCCCCGGGCTGACCGCGGCCGTCCACCGGGCCTTCCTGGAGTCCCGGGACCTCTCGCTGGTGGAGGCCCGTGAGGTGGCCGAGCAGGCCGCCCGCTGGGAGGCCTTCGACGCGGGGGTGCTGGAGCGGTACTTCAGCGAGGCGCTGGACTTCTCGCTCGGCGAGCGGCAGCTGGCCGGGGTCGCCGAGTTCGCCCGGCGGGTCGCGCATGACAGCGGCTTCGCCCCCGACGTGGCCGTGCGGCTGCTGGAGCCGGCGCCGGCGCCGGTGGCCTGAGCGAGGCCGTCCCGGACGGCTCCGGTGGCGGGGCCGTGCGGGACGCCGCCGCGGGACGCCGCCGCGGTGGGCGGTCGTGGCGGTGCGGTCGTGGCGGTGGGCGGGGCGTGGTGGGCGGGCGGGCTGGCGCGGGCGCCGCGGAGCGCTGGCGTAGGCTGAACCGGATGCGACCCGGTGCCCCGGCACGGGGTCGTCGCACCCGCCGCACACGTAGCACGTGCAGTACCCGAGAGAGAGAAGGCCGCCAGGTGTCCGAGCTCGCAGCGACCACCCTCGATGCGCCCAGCACCGACCTGCAGGCCGTGCTCGACCGGGCGGCCGGCGGTGGCCGGATCAGCCCGGAGGAGGCGCTGGAGCTCTACCGCTCCGCCCCGCTGCACGCGCTCGGCTCGGCGGCCGACGCGGTGCGCCGCCGCCGCTACGCGGGCACCGAGCACATCGCGACGTACATCATCGAGCGGAACATCAACTACACCAACGTCTGCGTGACGGCGTGCAAGTTCTGCGCCTTCTACGTGCCGCCGAAGAGCGACAAGGGCTGGTCCCGCGACCTCGACGAGATCCTGCGCCGCTGCGCCGAGACCGTCGAGCTGGGCGGCACCCAGATCATGTTCCAGGGCGGCCACCACCCGGACTACGGCGTCGAGTACTACGAGCGCGCCTTCTCGGCGATCAAGGCGGACTTCCCGCAGCTGGTGATCCACTCGCTGGGCGCGTCCGAGGTCGAGCACATGGCGCGGATCTCCGGCGTCTCCATCGAGGAGGCGATCACCCGGATCCACCGGGCGGGCCTGGACTCCTTCGCCGGCGCCGGCGCCGAGCTGCTGCCGGAGCGCCCGCGCAAGGCGATCGCGCCGCTCAAGGAGTCCGGCGAGCGCTGGCTGGAGATCATGGAGACCGCCCACACCCTGGGCGTGGAGTCCACCTCCACCATGCTGATGGGCACCGGCGAGACCAACGCCGAGCGGATCGAGCACCTGCGGATGATCCGCGACGTGCAGGACCGCACCGGCGGCTTCCGCGCCTTCATCCCGTACACCTACCAGCCGCAGAACAACCACCTGAAGGGGTCGACCCAGGCGACCGTCTTCGAGTACCTGCGGATGATCGCCATCGCCCGCCTGTTCCTCGACAACGTCGCCCACATCCAGGGCTCCTGGCTGACCACCGGCAAGGAGGCCGGCCAGCTGTCGCTGCACTACGGCGCGGACGACCTCGGCTCGGTCATGCTGGAGGAGAACGTGGTCTCGGCGGCCGGCGCCAAGCACCGGTCCAACCTCACCGAGCTGATCCACCTGATCCGGGCCGCCGACCGCGTCCCCGCGCAGCGCTCGACCACGTACGAGCACCTGCGGGTGCTGGACGACCCGGCCAACGACCCGGTCGACCCGCGGGTCGCCTCGCACATCGCCTCCACCGCGATCGAGGGCGGCACCGCGCACCCCGAGCTGAAGATCCTCGACAACGACTGAGGTCCCGTCCCGCCGTGCTGACCCTGCACCGGGCGGCCCTCGTGCTGCCCGACCCGGCCGATCCCACCGCCCCGTCCCTCGCCGACGGGGCGGTGCTGGTGCGCGGCGAGCTGGTCGAGGCGGTCGGCCCGTACGCCGGGCTGGCGGCGGCGCACCCGGCCGCCCGGGTCCGGGACTGGGGCGACGCGCTGCTCACGCCCGGGCTGCGCAACCCGTACGGGCACTGGCTGCTGGAGCGGGCGTACCACCCGGACCCGCGTGAAGGCGTCGGGGACGAGCCGGTGCCGGACGGGCTGGCGGGGGAGCGGGACGAGACGCGCTGCGGGGGCAGTGCCCGGCGCGGGCTGCAGCGGATGCTCGGCTGCGGCGTGACGGCGGTGGCCGGACCGTTCGAGCGCGCCTCGGTGCGGACGGCGGTGGCCCGTTCGGGGCTGGCCGTGCTGCCGGGGGGCGGGGCGGACGCGGGGGCGGGCACGGGTGCGGGGGTGGAGGCGGGCGCCGGGGCCGGGCCGCTGGACCCGCTGGCGGTGCTGCCGCTCGCCGAGGCGGTGCACGGCCGGGTGGCGGCCGGGGGCCGGGCGGACTTCGCGGTGTTCGCCCCCGGCGGGGTGTTCCCGTCGCAGGGGCGGGTTCAGGCGCCGGTACAGGGGCTGGGTCAGGTGCAGGGGCAGACGCAGGGGCGGCCGGAGGGGGAGGGGGCCGGGGAGTGCCGGGCCACCGTGCTGGCCGGCCGGCTGGTGTTCCGGCGGCGCTGAGCGGGCGCCCGGGCCGGTTCCGGACACACCCTACTCGTCGGTAGGCGTACGGCCCCGCCAGGTTTCCCCGTACTCCCGTGCGGTGTGCGGGACTTGCTTCGTGTGCCACTGAACTGGGGGTTCTCCCCCGTGGCCTGATTGACCCTTCGCCGTGACCTGAGGGCCCGCCAGCGGATAGCATCCGGCTCAGCTCGATTCCGTACCCTCACCACACCTCGCCCGTGCCCGCGGGCGGCGGGGCCCCGTCCCAGGCCCCGAACGCAAGCCAGGACAGGAACCATGCGATCCGCGACCGTCCCCCCGCAGCGATCCCCGCGGTTGGGCCGAGGCTGGTACCTCACCGCCGTGCTCAGCGCCGTGCTGGCCGTCGGGATGTGCCTGCTGGGATGGCGTCAGGCCGAGCAGGCCGACCGGATCGGCGCCCACCCGGTGCGGGTCGACGGCGTGGTGACCCAGCTGCAGACCGGCGGCGGCTCCTACAGCACCGTCAGCTACCAGGCGGCCGGTCAGCACCGCACCGCCACGGCGCTGCCGCTGGCCGACGGCACCAAGCTCGGGGACACCATCTGCCTGGAACACGCGGCCGACGAGCCGAAGGCCGTGCGGATCTGCGGTGACACCTACCCGCAGCCGGTCGGCGTCGGGCTGGCCCGGTTCAGCGTGCCGGTGGCGGTGCTGCTGTTCGCGGTCTGCATGCTGAGGATCCGGCGGCACCGGCGGGCGGTGGCCGTCCGGAGCGGGCAGAACCGGTTGGCCACCACCGTCGCCCTGGCGACCGAGGCGCTGGCCGACGGGATGCCTGCGATAACGCAGGGCAAGCGCTCGCGCCGGCGGCGCCGCGCGGGCGGGCGGCCCGCCCTCCACTGCGGCCGCCCCCGGCCGGCGCGGCGCGCTCCGGGTGCGCGTCCGGTGCGTATCCGGCGCGCTCCCGGCGGGTCCCGGCGGGTCCGGGTGTGCTCCACGGGTGTCCCGGCGGTGCCCGGAAGACGCCCCCTTGCCCGGATCGCCGGAGCCAGGGTGAACAATGGGGGGCGTGACCCGAGCCTCCCTGGACAAGCAGCCGCACGAAGTCGCCGCCATGTTCGACGACGTCGCGGCCAAGTACGACCGCACCAACGACGTTCTCTCGCTCGGCCAGGCCCGTGCCTGGCGCCGGGCGGTGGCCGAGGCGGTGGCCGCCGGGCCCGGGGACGTCGTGCTCGACCTCGGGGCCGGGACCGGCACCTCCTCGCTGCCCTTCGCCGAGGCCGGCGCGCGGGTCGTCCCGTGCGACTTCTCGGTCGGCATGCTCGCCGAGGGCAAGCGCCGCCACCCCGAGCTGGCGCTGACCGCCGGGGACGCCACCAGGCTGCCGTTCGCCGACGACACCTTCGACTCGGTGACGATCTCCTTCGCGCTGCGCAACGTCCACGACACCGAGGCGGCGCTGAGCGAGATGCTGCGGGTCACCAAGCCCGGCGGCAAGCTGATCATCTGCGAGTTCTCCACGCCGACCTGGACGCCGTTCCGGACGGTCTACACCGAGTACCTGATGCGCGCGCTGCCGCCGGTCGCCACCGCGGTCAGCAGCAACCCGGACGCGTACGTCTACCTCGCCGAGTCGATCCGCGAGTGGCCCGACCAGCCGGCGCTGGCCGCCCTGATGCAGGAGGCCGGCTGGTCCAAGGTGGCCTGGCGCAACCTGACCGGCGGGATCGTGGCCCTGCACCGGGCCTACAAGGTCTGACCGTCCGCAGCCGCGGCGGCAGCTCCGTCCGCAGCTCATAGACTCGTCCAAGCCCAGCCGGGCCGGCCCCCGCCGGCCGGCCGACCCCCAGCAGGAGTGTGCCCACCGTGTCCGAGACCGCCGTTGACCTGAGCGCAGGCGTTGTGGAGAGCACCGCGGACGTCATCGTGGTCGGCGCGGGCCCGGCCGGGTCCACCACCGCGTACCACCTCGCACAGGCGGGCCTGGACGTGCTGCTGCTGGAGAAGACCAGCTTCCCCCGGGAGAAGGTCTGCGGCGACGGCCTCACCCCCCGGGCCACCAAGCAGCTGGTGGACATGGGCATCGACGTGTCCACCGAGAACGGCTGGCTGCACAACAAGGGTCTGCGGATCATCGGCGGCGGGGTCCGGCTGGAGCTGGACTGGCCCGAGCTGTCGGCCTTCCCGGACTACGGTCTGGTCCGCAAGCGCGCCGACTTCGACGAGCTGCTCGCCCGGCAGGCCGAGAAGGCCGGGGCCCGGCTCTACGAGCGCTGCAACGTCAGCGGCCCGGTGCTGGACGAGCGGACCGGCCGGATCGTCGGGGTCACCGCCAGGCTCGGGGACGAGAAGCGGCCGGTGACCTTCCGCGCCCCGCTGGTCGTGGCCGCCGACGGCAACTCCACCCGGCTCTCGCTGGCCATGGGCCTGCACCGCCGGGAGGACCGCCCGATGGGCGTCGCCTACCGCACCTACTTCACCTCCCCGCGCCACGACGACGACTACCTGGAGTCCTGGCTGGAGCTGTGGGACACCCGGGGCGGGGAGCGCAAGCTGCTGCCCGGCTACGGCTGGGTCTTCGGCATGGGCGACGGCACCTCGAACGTCGGCCTCGGCATCCTCAACTCCTCGCCGGCCTTCGGCGAGCTGGACTGGCGCGAGGTGCTCAAGGCCTGGTGCGCGAGCATGCCGGAGGAGTGGGGCTACACGCCGGAGAACATGACCGACCCGATCCGCGGGGCCGCCCTGCCGATGGCCTTCAACCGGCAGCCGCACTACACCCGCGGCCTGCTGCTGGTCGGCGACGCCGGCGGCATGGTCAACCCGTTCAACGGCGAGGGCATCGCCTACGCGATGGAATCCGGTCAGATCGCCGCCGGGGTGATCGTGCAGGCGCTCGCCCGGGTGACCGACGGCGGCCGGGAGCGCGCGCTCCAGGCCTACCCGCGCATCCTCAAGGACGTCTACGGCGGCTACTACACGCTCGGCCGGGCCTTCGTGAAGCTCATCGGCAACCCGAAGGTGATGCAGCTCGCCACCCAGCGCGGGCTGACCCACCCGATGCTGATGAGGTTCGTCCTCAAGCTCCTCGCCAACCTCACCGACCCGCAGGGCGGCGACGCCATGGACCGCATCATCAACGGCCTGGCCAAGGCCGCGCCGAACGCCTGACCGGCGGCCGCGGGTCGGCCGGCCGACCGGCCGCTGTCGGCGCCGTCGCTGTCAGCGCCGTCGTCGTCGGCCGGGCCGTCGTCGTCCTGGCTTCCGTCAGCCGGCCGGGCCGTCCGTCGGGCGGCCGGCGTCGGCGCGGCTGGCGGCGGAGCGCTGCTCGACGTAGGCGAGGCGGTCGGCGAAGACCCGCGCCGCGTCCGGGGTCAGCGTGCGCAGCGCGACCAGGGCGGAGAAGACCACGTCGCACAGCTCGTGCTGGACGTCCTCCCAGCTGTGGGTGACGCCCTTGCGCGGGTTCTGACCGGTGGCGCCGATCACGGCGGCACTGACCTCGCCGACCTCCTCGGAGAGCTTGAGGATCCGGGCGAGCCGCTCCTCCTGCGGGGGGAGCGGGCTCTGCTCGTCGAGCCAGGCGACCAGGTGGTCGACGCTTTCCCAGATCCTGCTGTCCATGCGGTGCCGCTCCCGTACGGTGTCGATGGCCTGTTCCTGGCCTCTTCCGGCCTGTCCGCGGCCTGGCGGTGGCCGGTCGTGGTGGCCTGCTCCACCGTACGGGAGTCCGGTGGACGGCTCAGCGGGCGGAGATCTTCACGTTGCGGATGTTCACCGGCAGGGTGGGGAAGCCGTCACCGGGGTTGTTCTGGTCGTCCTCGCCGCCGGCGGCGATCTTCTGCAGCACGTCCAGGCCCTCGGTGACCCGGCCGAACGGGGTGTAGGCGGGGGAGAGCTTGGTGTCCTTCCAGACGAAGAAGAACTGGCTGCCATTGGTGTTGGGCCCCGCGTTGGCCATCGCGACGGTGCCGGCCGGGTAGGTGGCGCCCTCCAGGTTCTCGTCGGGGAAGGAGTAGCCCGGGCCGCCGCTGCCGGTCCCGGTCGGGTCGCCGCACTGCAGGACGTAGAGCCGCTGGGTGGTGAGCCGGTGGCAGTGGCTGCGGTCGAAGTAGTCGCGCTCGGCGAGGAACCGGAAGGAGAAGGTCGTGCAGGGCGCCTTGTCGGTGAGCGCCTGGAAGGTGATCGAGCCCTGGGTGGTCTTCAAGGTCGCCTTGTACGGCTTGGCCGCCTTGCGGGCGTCGAAGACCGGGATGCCCTTGAAGTTGTCGGCGGGGACGGCCGGGGTGTAGGTGCAGGTGACCCCGGCCGCGCCGGTGCCGGAACCGGTCGACGGGGTGTCCGCGACGGCGGTGCCGGTGCTCGCGACGAGCGGCAGGACGGTGGCGGCGGCGATCAACGCCCAGTGCTTGCGCGACACTTGAGTGGCCTTCCGGTGGGTGGGGGACGGCTGTTTTGGCATGGCGACATCATCCACGGCGGGGTGGAGATCCGATAGGGGGTGGGAAACCGTTGATCCGGTGCGGGGCGGTGCGCGAGGATGGCGGGCCCCGCTCCGCTCCGGGATCCGTCCGATGACGTGCGTGACTCTCGTGTGGCCGCTCTCCCTTCGCTCCGAGAGGCTCCGCCGTGCGTGCTCCGTCCTCCGCTCCGATGCGTGATCTGCCGGTCCTGCTGGTGGCGGTGGTGTGGGGATCGAGCTTCCTGGCGGTGCAGCGGGTGGCCGAACCGGGGACGGTGGTGGCGATGCTGGTGCTGCGGTTCGGCCTGGTGCTGCCCGTCCTGGGACTGGCCGCCTGGCGGCCGCTGCGGCGGTTGCGGCGCGCCGAGTGGCTGGGCGGGGCCGGGCTGGGGCTGGTGCTCGGTGCGATCTTCCTCCTGGAGACGTTCGGCGCGGTGCACACCTCGGCGACCAACGCGGGCCTGATCATCAGCCTCACGATCGTGTTCACCCCGCTGGCGGAGAGCGCGCTGGCCCGGACGCCGCTGCCGCGCGCCTTCCTCGCGGCGGCCGGTCTGGCGGTGGTGGGCATCGCGCTGCTCACCGGGGACGGCGGACTGCGGGCTCCGGCCTCGGGGGACCTGCTGGTGCTCGGCGCCGCCGTGGTGCGGACGGTCAGCGTGCTGGCCACCGCCCGGACCCGGGCGATCCGGGAGAGCGACACGCTGGCCGTCACCTGGGTCCAGCTCGCGACCGCGACGCTGGTGTTCGCCGTCGTCGCGCCGTTCGCCGGCCCGCTGCCCTGGACGGTCGCGGCCGCCTTCGGGCCGGCCCAGTGGGGCTGGCTGCTGCATCTGGCGCTGCTCTGCACGCTGTTCGCGTTCTTCGTGCAGATGTGGGCCGTCCGCACCACCTCGCCCTCCCGGGTCAGCCTGCTGCTGGGCACCGAACCGCTCTGGGCGGCGGTGTTCGGCATCACCCTGGCGGGCAACCACCTCGGGCCGCTCGCCCTGCTGGGCGGTGCCCTCGTCCTGGCCGGCACCGAGTGGGGCCGGCGCACCGCCGCGGTGCCGCGGCCGGAGGCGGTGCTGGCGGAGCGGGAGCGGATGGCGGCCTGAGGCCGGGGTGCGGTGGTCACCGGCGCCGCCCCAGGGTGCGGCGGGCATAGGCGACGGTGACCGCGGCGAGCAGCGGACCCCAGGCGACCAGCGGCAGGTAGCAGAGGGTCATGATCACCCCGGCGAGGCCGTGCGGGGCGTCCGGATCGCTCATCGCCGAGGCCCAGCCGCCGAACAGGGCGGGCAACCAGAGCGCGGTCAGGGCGGCGGAGCCGAGGGCCGCCGGGACGATCGCGGCGAGCGGCGGGACGGCGCGGCCGCCGATCAGCGGGATCCGGCGCGGGAGCACCTCGCCCCAGGGCCGCACCAGCCCCAGGGTGAGGAAGGCCAGCAACTCGGCCAGCCCGCTGAGCGCGACGACGTACACGGTGCCCCAGCCGGGGACGTAGGGGTCGAAGGCCGCGGCGAGCTCCCCGCTGAAGCCGACCGGGACGCCCACACCGAGGGCGATCCGCCAGAGGCCGGACGGGACGGTCGTCCAGACGGTGGCGCGGGCGGCCAGCTCGGCCCAGCGCGGGGTGCCGGCCGGCGGGACGGCCCGGGCGGTGCGGCCGGTGCGGCCGGTGCGGCCCGTGCTGGGGTTGCGGGCGGTGCGGGTGGTGCGGGAGCGGGGGGCGGCCGGTACGGCGGACGCGGTGGTGGACACGGTACGGACTCCTCTCCCGGACCGGCCGTGGCGGCCGGTCCGACGGGATCAAGAGTGGCCGTCGGCAGGGGGCTTCCATCAGTGCCGATCGGGCTGTCTTGGCTGCTCGGAACGGGTGCGGAAATGTGCCGATCGGCACAGGCGGAGCGCTTCGCGGGTCCGTAGGCTTCCCGCAGAAAGGAGGCGACGATGAGTCAGATGCCGGCGTTGGCGGTCTCCGTGGCAGTACCCGCGGCAGTCCCGGTGGCGGTCCTCTGCGGGTGGCTGCTGCGGTCCCGGCTCGGGGCGGCGGCGGTGGCCGGCGCGGCCGGTGCCGTGTCGGCCGCCGCCACGGCCGGCGTGTGGGCCGCCCGCCCGGGGCGGGGGGCCGGTGTGTTTAAAACAAAAACGA
>NZ_JBHYUU010000003.1:78387-115240 GCF_042749955.1 Kitasatospora sp. NPDC059462
CTGCCGGGGGGGGGGGGGGGGGGGGGGGGGGGGGGGGGGCGGGGGGGGGGGGGGGGGGGGGGGCGGGGGGGGGGGGGGGGGGGCCGCCCCCCCCCACGGCCGGCGTCTGGGCCGCCGGCCGGTGGCGGGAGGCCGACCGCTGGCCGGGGCTGATCGGGCTGCTCGAACTCGCCCTGCTGCTGCTCCTGGTGGTCGTGACGCTGCGGGCCGAGGGCGGCCGGCGCGGGGCGGTGGCGGTCTGGACGATCGGCGGCGCGGTCGCCCTGTGGCCCTCCCGGTTCCAGGCGATCGAGGGTCCGCAGGACGCACTGACCCTCTTCGGGTTCGGCTCGGTCCTCGCGCTGCCGGCCGTCCTGGTCGGGCTCTACCTGCGCGGGCTGGACGACACCCGGCTCCGCTCGGTGGCCGCCGCGCGGCGCTCCCAGCGCCTCGAACTCGCCCACGACCTGCACGACTTCGTCGCCCACGACGTCAGCGGGATGGTCGCCCAGGCACAGGCGGGCATGGTTCTGGCGGCCTCCGACCCGGTGCGGGCGGCGGCCCTGTTCGAGCGGATAGAGCAGGCCGGGCTGCAGGCCCTGGCCTCGCTCGACCGGACCGTCCACCTGCTGCGCAGCGAGGACGCGGACGGTCCGGAGCGCGGTCCGCAGCCCGGCCTGGCCGAGCTGGCCGAACTCACCGAGCGGTTCGCGGACTCGGGCGGAGTGACGGTGCGGCTGGACGCCCCGGCGGAGGAACCGGGGATCCCCCGGGAGGTGGCGGCCACCGCCTACCGGGTCGTGGTGGAGGCCCTGACCAATGTGCGGCGGCACGCACCGGCCGCCCGGGTGGTCGAGGTCCGGGTGCGCCGCGAGGGGCGGCGGTTGACGGTGCGGGTGCGGGACGACGGCGGCCGGCCGCCGCAGCCGTCCGGACCGCGCCGGGGCGGCAGCGGACTGGTGGGGCTGGCCGCCCGGGTGGAGGCGCTCGGCGGCACGCTCGTCTCCGGCCGGGAGGGCGGCGGTTGGCAGGTGGCGGTGGTCATGCCGCTGAAGGCGTGGTGACCGGTCCGGCCGCACCCGTCGCAGGGCGGGCACGGCCGGTGCGTACGGCGCCCGCGGCACGTACGGCCGGCACGGCACGAACGGAAGGAGACGCGGGCCGATGACCATCAGGGTGCTGCTCGCCGACGACGACGAGGCGATCCGCAGCGCGTACCGGATCATCCTCGACGCCCAGCCGGACATCGAGGTGGTGAACGAGGCCGCGGACGGCGAGGCGGCGGTCGCCCTGGCCCGGCGGCTGCGGCCTGACGTGATCCTCGCCGACATCCGGATGCCCCGGCTGGACGGGCTGGAGCTGACCAGGCAACTGGGCGGGGAGTTCCGGGTGGTCGTGGTGACCACCTTCGACCTGGACGAGTACGTGCATGAGGCGATCCGGGCGGGTGCGGCGGGCTTCCTGCTCAAGCGGTCGGGGCCGGCGCTGCTGGCCGAAGCGGTCCGGTCGGCCGTCGCGGGGGACGCGTTGATCAGTCCGCAGATCACCGTCCGGCTGCTCCGCCGGCTGTCGGGTGGTGCACCGCAGAGACCGGCGGGCGGACGGGCGGCGGAGCGCCCGCAGGTCGGTCCGGTCGAGGAACTCACGGCTAGGGAGAAGGAGATCGCGCGGCTGGTCGCGGACGGTGCGACCAACGCCGAGATCGCGGCGGAGCTGTTCATCAGCGCCGGGACGGTGAAGAACCACCTGGCCTCGGTCCAGCGGAAGCTCGGTGCCCGGAACCGGGTGGGCATCGCCGCCTGGGCGTGGGAGAGCGGCGCCTGAGCACCGCTCGCGCGCTTGTGAACGAAGGGTCAAGCGGACGTTCGCGGAGCCGCCACCCCTGCGAGTGAGCCGCTATAACACGTCAACATGTCGCCCAGAAATTTGCTCTCGGCGATGCATAGTTGATATAGGTGCGCGGCCCTGACCTGCCGCTTCGCAGATGAATGCGACTGCTTGTGACCATTTGACTTCTTTGCGTTGACAAATCTCGCCATGTTCACCTTCGTGGTGATTCACGAGGTGGCGGAGATCACAAAGATCGGCTTGAACTGCGTGTCGCAGATCACAAGCCGACGGGCATAGGATGCGCTCGTTCCAGGCTTTGTGAACTGCCTCACATGGGGTGGATCTCGGGAACTGGAACGCCGGGTTCACCGCAGCGTGACCCGTCGGTTCCGATCTGCAGTCAAGGACGACTGGACGGAGGGAGCGGGGCTATGAATGCCTACGCGCCGATCCTCGTACTCGGTGCCATCGCGGCGGCGTTCGCGGTCGGCTCCGTCGTGATGGCCTCACTGACCGGCCCCAAGCGCTACAACCGGGCCAAGCTGGAGGCGTACGAGTGCGGCATCGAGCCGACCCCGCAGCCCGTGGGCGGCGGTCGGTTCCCGATCAAGTACTACCTCACGGCGATGCTCTTCATCGTCTTCGACATCGAGATCGTCTTCCTCTACCCGTGGGCCGTGAGCTTCGACGCCCTGGGGATCTTCGGACTGGTCGAGATGCTCCTGTTCATCGCCACCGTCTTCGTCGCCTACGCCTACGTCTGGCGCCGCGGCGGTCTGGAGTGGGACTGACCGCTGACTTTGTGAACATGCGGACAAGCCAACGGACTTGAGGGCATTGAGAGGGATCTGATGGGAATCGAGGAGAAGCTGCCGAGCGGCTTTCTGCTCACGACCGTGGAGACGGCCGCCGGCTGGGTGCGCAAGGCGTCGCTCTTCCCGGCCACCTTCGGGCTGGCCTGCTGCGCGATCGAGATGATGACCACCGGCGCGGGCCGTTACGACCTGGCCCGGTTCGGCATGGAGGTGTTCCGGGGCTCCCCCCGGCAGGCCGACCTGATGATCGTAGCGGGCCGGGTGAGCCAGAAGATGGCCCCGGTGTTGCGCCAGGTCTACGACCAGATGGCGAATCCGAAGTGGGTCATCTCGATGGGGGTCTGCGCCTCCTCGGGCGGGATGTTCAACAACTACGCGATCGTGCAGGGCGTCGACCACATCGTCCCGGTGGACATCTACCTGCCCGGCTGCCCGCCCCGCCCGGAGATGCTGATGGACGCGATCCTGAAGCTGCACGACAAGATTCAGCACGAGCCGCTCGGCGTGAACAAGCGCCGCGCCGAGGAGCTGGGCGAGGCCCTCGCGCTGCAGGCGACCCCGGTGAGCGAGATGCGGGGGCTGCTGCGATGAACGAGCAGGTACCCGAGACCCGGCGCGAGCAGCCGCACCGCGAGATTCCGGTCGAGGTGGTAGGCCGCCGGCAGGGCATGTTCGGTGCCCAGGGCAGCGGCGACACCTCCGGCTTCGGCGGGCTGGTCGCCCCGATCGCCCTGCCGCCGGCCAGCGAGCGCCCGTACGGCGGCTGGTTCGACGAGGTCGCCGACGAGCTGGAGGGCGCCCTGGAGGAACAGGGCCTCGACCCGGCCGAGGTGATCGAGAAGACCGTCGTCGACCGCGCCGAGATCACCTTCCACATCGCCCGCGAGCACCTGCTGCGCACCGCCCGCACCCTGCGCGACGACCCGGCGCTGCGCTTCGAGCTCTGCCTCGGGGTGAGCGGCGTGCACCACCCGGGCGACCAGGGCCGCGAACTGCACGCGGTCTACCACC
Source organism: Kitasatospora sp. NPDC059462 (assembly GCF_042749955.1). Lineage (NCBI taxonomy): Bacteria > Bacillati > Actinomycetota > Actinomycetes > Kitasatosporales > Streptomycetaceae > Kitasatospora > Kitasatospora sp. NPDC059462. The sequence continues at coordinate 82,023 of NZ_JBHYUU010000003.1, forward strand.
TGCGCTCGATCACCCACGGCCGGCTGATCCGGCTGGAGGTCACCGCGCCGGACTCCGACCCGCGCATCCCGTCCGTGGTCAGCGTCTACCCGACCAACGACTGGCACGAGCGCGAGGCCTACGACTTCTTCGGTCTGGTCTTCGAGGGCCACCCGGCGCTCACCCGGATCATGATGCCGGACGACTGGCTGGGCCACCCGCAGCGCAAGGACTACCCGCTCGGCGGCATCCCCGTCGAGTACAAGGGCGCCCAGATCCCGGCGCCCGACCAGCGGAGGTCGTACAGCTGATGAACACCCAGCACTACGAGGAGACGCACCAGGGCAGCGCCGCCGAGGCCGGCGCCCGGGACACCACCGAGGGCCGGGTCTTCACGGTCACCGGCGGCGACTGGGGCGAGGTGGTCGAGGCCGTCGGCCGGGCCGACGACGAGCGCATCATCGTCAACATGGGCCCCCAGCACCCCTCCACCCACGGGGTGTTGCGGCTGATCCTGGAGATCGACGGCGAGACCGTGACGGAGGCCCGCTGCGGCATCGGCTACCTCCACACCGGCATCGAGAAGAACATGGAGTTCCGCAGCTGGGTCCAGGGCACCACCTTCGTGACCCGCATGGACTACCTGACCCCGCTGTTCAACGAGACCGCCTACTGCCTGGCGGTCGAGAAGCTGCTCGGCATCACCGACGACATCCCCGAGCGGGCCAGCGTCATCCGGGTGCTGATGATGGAGCTCAACCGGATCGCCTCCCACCTGGTCTGCCTGGCCACCGGCGGCATGGAGATCGGCTCCACCACGCTGATGATCTACGGCTTCCGCGACCGCGAGCTGATCCTGGACGTCTTCGAGCTGGTCACCGGCCTGCGGATGAACCACGCCTACGTCCGCCCCGGCGGCCTCGCCCAGGACCTCCCGCCCGGAGCGGTCGACCAGATCCGCGAGGCCGTGAAGACGCTCCGCTCCCGGATGCACGAGTACGACAAGCTCGCCACCGGCAACCCGGTGTTCAAGGCCCGCCTGGTCGACGTCGGCTTCCTCGACCTGCCCGGCTGCCTGGCCCTCGGCGCCACCGGCCCGATCCTGCGCGCCACCGGCCTGCCGCACGACCTGCGCAAGACCGACCCGTACTGCGGCTACGAGAACTACGACTTCGAGGTCGCGATCGCCGACAGCGCCGACTCCTACGGCCGCTTCCTGATCCGCCTGGAGGAGATGAAGCAGTCGCTGCGGATCGTCGAGCAGTGCCTGGACCGACTGCGCCCCGGCCCGGTCATGGTGGCCGACAAGAAGATCGCCTGGCCCGCCCAACTCGCCGTCGGCCCGGACGGGATGGGCAACTCCCTCGACCACATCCGGAAGATCATGGGCACCTCCATGGAGGCCCTGATCCACCACTTCAAGCTGGTCACCGAGGGCTTCCGGGTCCCGGCTGGCCAGGCCTACTCGGCGGTCGAGTCGCCCAAGGGCGAGCTGGGCGTGCACGTGGTCAGCGACGGCGGGACCCGCCCGTACCGGGTCCACTTCCGGGACCCGTCGTTCACCAATCTGCAGACGATGGCGGCGATGTGCGAGGGCGGCCAGGTGGCCGACGTCATCGTCGCGGTGGCCGGGATCGACCCGGTGATGGGAGGCGTGGACCGGTGACAGACGTCCGACTGGGGATGCCGGCGCTGCCGGCCCGGCCCTACCCCGAGGAGGTGCACGCCCGGCTGGCCGCCGACGCCGCGGAGCTGATCGGCCGCTACCCGGTGGCCAGGTCCGCCCTGCTGCCGCTGCTGCACCTGGTGCAGGCCGAGGAGGGCTTCGTCAGCCCGACCGGCATCCGGTTCTGCGCCGAGCAACTGGACCTCACCACCGCCGAGGTCACCGCCGTGGCCACCTTCTACACCATGTACCGGCGCCGGCCCGCCGGCGAGTACCACGTCGGGGTCTGCACCAACACCCTGTGCGCGGTGCTCGGCGGCGACCAGATCTTCGCCGAGATCCAGGAACACCTCGGGATCGCGAACAACGAGACCACCGAGGACGGCCGGATCTCGATCGAGCACATCGAGTGCAACGCGGCCTGCGACTACGCCCCCGTGGTGATGGTCAACTGGGAGTTCTTCGACAACCAGACGCCGGAGAGCGCCAAGCGGCTGGTCGACGACCTGCGCGCGGGCCGCGAGGCCGCCCCCACCCGCGGCGCCCGGCTCTGCTCCTTCAAGGAGACCGCCCGGATCCTGGCCGGCTTCCCCGACGAGCGCCCCGGCGCCGTCGACGAGTCCGGCGCCGGCGGCGCCCCCTCGCTGGCCGGCCTGCGGCTGGCCCGCGGCGAGGCCCTGCCCGGCACCGGCGGCACCCGCGTCGTCTCCCCCCGCCACGAGGGCTCCGGCCAGGAAGGGAACGAAGCGTGATGACCTCCGCCGAGCCGGCCGAGAAGCTGCTCACCCCCGTCCTGTCCGCCTCCTGGGACGACAGCCGCCCCTGGAGCCTCGCCACCTACCGCCGCCACGCCGGGTACGACGGCCTGCGGGCCGCCCTCGCCATGCCCCCGGACGACGTGATCGCCCTGGTCAAGGACGCCGGCCTGCGCGGCCGCGGCGGCGCCGGCTTCCCCACCGGGATGAAGTGGCAGTTCATCCCGCAGAACGACGGCAAGCCGCACTACCTGGTGGTCAACGCGGACGAGTCCGAGCCGGGCACCTGCAAGGACATCCCGCTGCTGTTCGCCAACCCCCACGCACTGATCGAAGGCATGATCATCGCGTCCTACGCGATCCGCTGCGACCACGCCTTCATCTACCTGCGCGGCGAGGTCGTCCCGGTGCTGCGCCGGCTCCAGGCCGCCGTCGCCGAGGCCTACGAGGCCGGACTGCTCGGCCGGGACATCCTCGGCTCCGGCCTCGACCTGGACATCACCGTCCACGCCGGCGCCGGCGCGTACATCTGCGGCGAGGAGACGGCCCTGCTCGACTCGCTGGAGGGGCGCCGCGGCCAGCCCAGGCTGCGCCCGCCGTTCCCGGCCATCGCCGGCCTCTACGCCTGCCCGACCGTGGTCAACAACGTCGAGTCGATCGCCTCGGTGCCGCCGATCCTGGCCCGCGGCAAGGACTGGTTCAAGGGCCTCGGCACCGAGAAGTCCCCCGGCTTCACGCTCTACTCGCTCTCCGGCCACGTCACCAACCCCGGCCAGTACGAGGCCCCGCTCGGCATCACGCTGCGCCAGCTGCTCGACATCAGCGGCGGCATCCGGACCGGCCACCGGCTCAAGTTCTGGACCCCGGGCGGCTCCTCCACCCCGATGTTCACCGACGAGCACCTCGACGTCCCGCTCGACTACGAGGGCGTCGGCGCGGCCGGCTCGATGCTCGGCACCAAGGCCCTGCAGATCTTCGACGAGACGACCTGCGTGGTCCGCGCGGTCACCCGCTGGACGGAGTTCTACGCCCACGAGTCCTGCGGCAAGTGCACCCCCTGCCGCGAGGGAACCTACTGGCTGGTCCAGCTGCTCAAGCGGATCGAGGCCGGCGGGGGCACCGAGGGCGACCTCGAAAAGCTCCTCGACATCGCCGACAACATCAACGGCAAGTCCTTCTGCGCGCTGGGCGACGGCGCGGCCAGCCCGATCGTCTCCTCGCTCCAGCACTTCCGGGCCGAGTACGAGCAGCACCTCGCCGAGCGCCGCTGCCCGTTCGACCCGGCCGCCTCCACCGTCTGGGCCGACGGCCCCCGCCCCGGCCACCAGTCCGCCACCGAAAGGGAGGTGCACGCGTGACGATCACAGAACCCTCCACCTCCAAGGGCGGCCAGGCCGCGGTCGAGCTGGTCACGCTCACCATCGACGGCGTCGAAGTGCAGGTCCCCAAGGGGACGCTGGTGATCCGGGCCGCCGAGCAGATCGGCACCCAGGTCCCGCGCTTCTGCGACCACCCGCTGCTCGACCCGGCCGGCGCCTGCCGCCAGTGCATCGTCGAGATCGAGGGCCAGCGCAAGCCGGTCGCCTCGTGCACCATCCCGGTGGCCGAGGGCATGGTGGTCCGCACCCAGCTCAGCTCGCCGGTCGCCGAGAAGGCCCAGCGCGGCGTGATGGAGCTGCTGCTGATCAACCACCCGCTGGACTGCCCGGTCTGCGACAAGGGCGGCGAGTGCCCGCTGCAGAACCAGGCGATGTCCACCGGGGACACCGACTCCCGCTTCGAGGGGATGAAGCGCACCTACGAGAAGCCGGTCCCGATCAGCAGCCAGGTCCTGCTGGACCGGGAGCGCTGCGTGCTCTGCGCCCGCTGCACCCGGTTCTCCCAGCAGATCGCCGGAGACCCGTTCATCGACCTGGTCGAACGCGGCGCCCTGCAGCAGGTCGGCACCGGCGAGGGCGACGACTTCGAGTCGTACTTCTCCGGCAACACCATCCAGATCTGCCCGGTCGGCGCGCTCACCTCGGCGGCCTACCGGTTCCGCTCCCGCCCGTTCGACCTGGTCTCCTCGCCGAGCGTCTGCGAGCACTGCTCCTCCGGCTGCGCCCAGCGCACCGACCACCGGCGCGGCAAGGTGCTGCGCCGGCTGGCCGGCGAGGACCCGGAGGTCAACGAGGAATGGAACTGCGACAAGGGCCGGTTCGCCTTCCGCTACGCCCAGCAGCGCGACCGGATCACCACCCCGCTGGTCCGGCAGGGCAGCGAACTCGTCGCCGCCTCCTGGCCCGAGGCGCTGGCCAGGGCCGCCGAGGGGCTGCGCGAGGCCCGCACCGGCGTGCTCACCGGCGGCCGGGTCACCGTCGAGGACGCCTACGCCTACGCCAAGTTCGCCCGGGTGGTGCTCGGCACCAACGACGTGGACTTCCGGGCCCGCCCGCACAGCGCCGAGGAGGCCGGCTTCCTGGCCGCCGCGGTCGCCGGGCAGGGCGTGGACATCACCGGCGAGGGCGTGACCTACCAGGACCTGGAGGCCGCGCCGGTGGCGCTGCTGGTGGCCCTGGAGCCCGAGGAGGAGTCGCCGATCGTCTTCCTGCGGCTGCGCAAGGCCAACCGCAACCGCGGCCTGGCGGTCTTCTCGGTCGCCGCGCACGCCTCCCGGGGCCTCGGCAAGCTGCACGGGGCGCTGCTGCCCGCCGCGCCCGGCACCGAGGCCGAGTGGCTGGCCGCGCTCGCCGCCGACGAGCCGCTCAGCGACGACGCCGGCCGCGCCGCCGAACTGCTGCGCACCCCCGGGGCGGTGATCCTGGTCGGCGAGCGGGCCGCCGCCGCCCCCGGCGCGCTGACCGCCGCGCTGCGCCTCGCGCACGCCACCGGTGCCCGGCTCGCCTGGATCCCCCGGCGGGCCGGCGAGCGCGGAGCGGTCGAGGCGGGCGCGCTGCCCGGACTGCTGCCGGGCGGCCGCCCCGTCGACGTCCCGGCCGCCCGGGCCGAGACCGCCGCCGTCTGGGGCGGGACCGACCTCCCGGTGCGGCCCGGCCGGGACACCGAGTCCATCCTCTCCGCGGCCGTCGGCGGCGAACTCGGCGCGCTGCTGATCGGCGGCCTCGACCCGGAGGACCTGGCCGACCCGGCGCAGGCCGAGCTGGCGCTGGCCGCCGTCCCCTTCGTGGTCTCGCTGGAGCTGCGCCCGTCCGCCGTCACCGCGCACGCCGACGTGGTGCTGCCGGTGGCCGCGGTCGCGGAGAAGGCCGGCACCTTCCTGGACTGGGAGGGCCGGGTGCGGATGTTCGAGGCCGCGCTCAAGCCGGACCAGCAGATGGGCCGCCACCTGCACCCGGACCTGCGGGTGCTGAACATGCTCGCCGACGCGCTGGGCCACCGGCTCGGCCTGCCCGACGTCCGCGCCGCCCGGCTGGAGCTGGACCGGTTCGCGCCCTGGGCCGGCGAGCGCCCGGCCGCCCCGGCCGCCCACCCCGGCGTGCTGCCCCGCCCGGCCACCGGCCAGGCGGTGCTGTCCGGCTGGCGCCTGCTGCTCGACCGCGGTTCGCTCCAGCAGGGCGACCCGCACCTGGCCGGCACCCGGCACCGGGCCGTCGCCCGGATCTCGCCGACCACCGCCGAGGAGATCGGCGCCGCGGGCGCCCCCGCGCTGCGGCTCACCGGCCCGGCCGGTTCGGTCACCCTGCCGCTGGAGATCGGCAAGGAGATGCCGGACCGCACGGTCTGGATCCCGCTCAACTCCACGCCGGGCGGCGCCCACCGCACGCTCGGCACCACCATCGGCCACCTGGTCACCATCGCCCCGGCGCAGGGCACCGAGCCCGACGAGGAGGAGAAGTGAACCCCACCTCGCACCCGCTCGCCGGGTACGACCTCGCCGCGTACGAGACGCTGGGCTTCTTCGGCCGTGACCCCTGGTGGCTGGTCCTGCTGAAGGCGGTGTTCTGCTTCGCCTTCCTGGTCGGCACGGTGCTCGTGGCGATCGTCTGGGAGCGCAAGGTGGTGGCCTGGATGCAGCTGCGCATCGGGCCCAACCGGCACGGCCCGTGGGGGATGCTGCAGTCGCTCGCCGACGGCGTGAAGCTGGCGCTCAAGGAAGACCTCGTGGTCAAGGGCGCCGACAAGGCGGTCTACGTGCTGGCCCCGATCGTCTGCGCGATCCCGGCGTTCATGGCCTTCGCGGTGATCCCGTTCGGTCCGGCCGGCGACGAGGTGTCGGTGTTCGGCACCCGGACGCCGATGCAGCTGACCGACTTCCCGGTGGCGCTGCTCTACATCCTGGCCACCGCCTCGGTCGGCATCTACGGCATCGTGCTGGCCGGCTGGTCCTCCGGCTCGACCTACCCGCTGCTCGGCGGTCTGCGCTCCTCGGCCCAGATGATCAGCTACGAGATCGCGATGGGCCTGTCCTTCGCGGCGGTGTTCATCTACTCCGGCTCGATGTCCACCTCGGAGATCGTCTCCTCGCAGCAGCCGACCTGGTTCGCGGTGCTGCTGCCGGTGTCGTTCATCGTCTACATCGTGGCGATGGTCGGGGAGACCAACCGCGCGCCGTTCGACCTCCCGGAGGCCGAGGGCGAGCTGGTCGGCGGCTTCAACACCGAGTACTCCTCGCTGAAGTTCGCGATGTTCATGCTGGCCGAGTACATCAACATGGTCACCGTCTCGGCCGTCGCCTCCACCCTGTTCCTGGGCGGCTGGCGGGCCCCCTGGCCGGTCTCCACCTTCTGGGAGGGCGCCAACCACGGCTGGTGGCCACTGCTCTGGATCACCCTCAAGATCCAGTTGCTGCTGTTCTTCTTCATCTGGCTGCGCGGCACCCTGCCGCGGTTCCGCTACGACCAGTTCATGAAGCTCGGCTGGAAGGTGCTCATCCCGGTCTCGCTGGTCTGGCTGGTGATGGTGGCCGCCGTCCGGGCGCTGCGCAACGAGGGCTACGGGTTCGGCGAGGTGGTGCTCTACGTCGGCGCCCCGGTCGGAGCGCTGCTGCTGCTCGGCCTGCTGCGGGACGTCGTCAAGCGCCGGCCGGAGACCGAGGACGGCGCGCCGAGCGGCGAGTTCGACCCGATGGCCGGCGGCTACCCGGTGCCGCCGCTGCCCGGCCAGCAGCTCCCGCCGGTCCCGCGCCGGCGCAGCCGCGCCCCGAAGCAACTCCAGGACGCCCTCAACGGGGCCGACCATTCCGAAGGGAGCTGAACCGAGATGTCGTCCGACCAGAACCCCCGGACCGACCGGCCCGAGCGGGCCGAGAAGCCGTCCATCCTCGGACCGGCCGCCGGCTTCGGCGTGACCTTCAAGGCCATGTTCAAGAAGCGGCTCACCGAGCAGTACCCGGAGCAGAAGAAGCCCACCGCCCCGCGCTTCCACGGCCGCCACCAGCTCAACCGGCACCCGGACGGCCTGGAGAAGTGCGTCGGCTGCGAGCTGTGCGCCTGGGCCTGCCCGGCCGACGCCATCTACGTCGAGGGAGCGGACAACCAGGAGGAGGAGCGCTACTCGCCGGGCGAGCGGTACGGCGCGGTGTACCAGATCAACTACGCCCGCTGCATCCTGTGCGGTCTGTGCATCGAGGCCTGCCCGACGCGGGCGCTCACCATGACCAACGAGTACGAGCTCGCGGACTCCTCCCGCAAGGACCTCATCTTCACCAAGGAGCAGCTGCTGGTCGGCCTCTCCGAGGGCATGGTCGACACCCCGCACGCGATCTTCCCGGGCGCCGACGAGGGCGCCTACTACCGCGGTGAGATCACCGCGGCGGCGCCGGGCACCGAGCCCCAGGAGCGCACCGAGCGGGAGAAGGAGGCGCAGTCGTGACCGCCGCCCCCGCCACCCTCGCCGCCGTCACCGGTGCGACCTCCACCGGCGAGGCCGTCCAGTTCTGGGTGCTCGCGGTGATCGCCGTCGGCGGCGCCCTCGGCATGCTGCTGATGAAGAAGGCGGTGCACAGCGCGCTCTGCCTGGCCGCCACGATGCTCGCCCTGGCGGTCTGTTACATGGCCCAGGGCGCGGTGTTCCTGGGCGTGGTGCAGATCGTCGTCTACACCGGCGCGATCATGATGCTCTTCCTGTTCGTGGTGATGCTGGTCGGCGTCACCAGCGCGGACTCGCTGAAGGAGCAGCTGAAGGGCCAGCGGTTCGCCGCCGTGTTCTGCGGCCTGGGCTTCGGCGTGCTGCTGGTCGCCGGGATCGCCAACGCCAAGCTGGACACCTTCGGCGGCCTCGCCGAGGCCAATGCCGAGGGCAACGTCCAGGGCCTGGCCCGGCTGATCTTCACCAAGTACGTGTGGGCCTTCGAGGTCACCGGCGCGCTGCTGATCACGGCCGCGATCGGCGCCATGGTGCTGACCCACCGCGAGCACGTGAAGGCCCCGAAGACCCAGCGCGAGCTGGCCGCCCAGCGGGTCGCGGACAACCTGCAGGTCCCGCCGCTGCCCGCACCCGGCGTCTACGCCCGGCACAACGCGGTGGACATCCCGGGCCTGCTGCCGGACGGCACGATCGCCGAGGACTCGGTGATGGCGACCCTGCGCGAGCGCGGCCAGATCCGCGACGTCAGCCAGGAGATGCTGGCCCGGATGGCCGAGCTGGAGTCCACCACCGCCGACTGGCTGGGCCGCGCGCCGTCCGAGCGCCCGCCGGTGACCGGCCCGCGCCAGGCGCTGGAGCCGGTGGCCGCCAATCACACGGCGCCGGCGAACCGCCCGGCGTCCGACCACGACGAGGAGGGGGCGGAGTGAATCCGGTCAACTACCTCTATCTCTCCGCCCTGTTGTTCACCATCGGCGCCTCCGGCGTGCTGATCCGGCGGAACGCGATCGTCCTGTTCATGTGCGTCGAGCTGATGCTCAACGCCTCCAACCTGGCGCTGGTCACCTTCTCCCGGATGCACGGCAACCTGGACGGCCAGATCATCGCGTTCTTCACGATGGTGGTCGCGGCGGCCGAGGTCGTGGTCGGCCTCGCGATCATCGTTTCGATCTTCCGGACCAGGCACTCCGCTTCGGTCGACGACAGCAACCTGATGAAGCTGTAGGCGGAGGGCCTCGGTGAACTCTCTCATTCCGCTGCTGGTCGCGGCCCCGCTGGCCGGCGCCGCCCTGCTGCTGCTCGGTGGACGGGCCTTCGACCGGTTCGGCCACTGGCTGGCCACCGCGCTCGCCGCACTGTCCTTCGGCTTCGGCCTCGCGCTGTTCTCGTCCATGCTGGGCCGGGACGCCGAGGAACGCGCCGTCACCGAGCACCTGTTCAGCTGGATCCCGGTGAACGGCTTCCAGGCCGACGTCTCCTTCCGGCTCGACCAGCTCTCGATGACCTTCGTCCTGCTGATCACCGGTGTCGGCACGCTGATCCACCTCTACTCGGTGGGCTACATGGCGCACGACGAGCGCCGGCGCCGGTTCTTCGCCTACCTGAACCTCTTCCTGGCGGCCATGCTGCTGCTGGTGGTCGCCGACAACTACCTGCTGCTGTACTTTGGCTGGGAGGGCGTCGGCCTCGCCTCGTACCTGCTGATCGGCTTCTGGCAGCACAAGCCGAGCGCCGCGACGGCCGCCAAGAAGGCGTTCATCGTCAACCGCGTCGGCGACCTGGGCCTGTCCATCGCGATCATGCTGATGTTCGTCGAGTTCGGCTCCTTCACCTTCGAGCCGGTCTTCGCCACCGCCGACAGCGCGAGCGAGGGCAAGCTGACCGCGATCGGCCTGATGCTGCTGCTCGCCGCCTGCGGCAAGTCCGCGCAGGTGCCGCTGCAGTCCTGGCTCGGGGACGCGATGGAGGGCCCGACCCCGGTCTCCGCGCTGATCCACGCGGCCACCATGGTCACCGCCGGCGTCTACCTGATCACCCGCTCCGGGGCGATTTTCAACCTGGCGCCGGACGCCCAGACCGCCGTGGTGGTGGTCGGCGCGGTCACCCTGCTCTTCGGTGCCGTCGTCGGTTGTGCCAAGGACGACATCAAGAAGGCGCTGGCCGGCTCGACCATGTCGCAGATCGGCTACATGATCCTCGCGGCCGGCCTCGGCCCGATCGGCTACGCCTTCGCGATCATGCACCTGGTGACCCACGGCTTCTTCAAGGCGGGGCTGTTCCTCGGCGCCGGGTCGGTCATGCACGGCATGAACGACGAGGTGAACATGCGTCACTACGGCGGCCTGTGGAAGCACATGAAGGTCACCTTCGTCACCTTCGGCCTGGGCTACCTGGCCATCATCGGCTTCCCGGGCCTGTCCGGGTTCTTCTCCAAGGACAAGATCATCGAGGCGGCGTTCGCCAAGGGCGGCACCGAGGGCTGGATCCTCGGCCTGTGCACCCTGACCGGCGCCGCGGTCACCGCGTTCTACATGACCCGGGTGATGATCCTGACCTTCTTCGGCGAGAAGCGCTGGCAGCCGGACGCCCAGGGCCACGAGCCGCACCCGCACGAGTCCCCGCGCACCATGACCGTTCCGATGATCGTGCTGGCGATCGGCTCGGTGCTCGCCGGCGGGCTGTTCGCCTTCAACAGCTCCTTCCTCCACTGGCTGGAGCCGGTCACCGGCCACGACGAGGGGAACTCCCCGCTCTCCCCGCTGGTGGTCACCCTGCTCACCAGCGCCTGCATGGTGGCCGGCGTCGCGCTCTCGTACCTGGTGTACGGCCGCTCGGCCGTCCCGGTGGTGCCGCCCTACGGCTCCCCGCTCACCCGGGCCGCCCGCCGGGACCTCCTCCAGGACGACTTCAACCACGCCGTGCTGGTCCGCCCGGGCTCGGCGCTCACCGCCGCCCTGGTCTACTTCGACAGCCGCGGCCTGGACGGCTTCGTCAACGGCCTGGCCGCCACCATCGGCGGGGTCTCCAGCCGGCTGCGGCGGATCCAGACCGGCTACGTCCGCACGTACGCGCTCTCCATGTTCGGCGGCACGCTGGTGCTGGTCGCCACGACTCTCCTGATGAGGTCCGTCTGATGCACCCGGATTACACACGTCGTCAGGAGGCCGAGGCATGAGCGCCCTCCTCACCGCCACCTGCGCGGTCCCGGCGGCCGGCGCGGTGGTCACCGCCGCGCTGCCGGCCGGGACCAGCGAGAGCCGGCGGCGCACCGCCAAGACGGCGGCACTGGCCTTCTCGGCCGTCACCCTGGCCCTGGCCGGGGCGGTGGCCGTGCGGTTCGACCCGGACGGCGCGCGCTACCAGCTGACCGAGTCCTACAGCTGGATCCGCTCCTTCGGCATCAGCTTCTCGCTCGGCGTGGACGGCATCGGCGCCGTCCTCGCCCTGCTCGCCGCCGTCCTGGTGCCGGTCGTGCTGCTGGCCTCCTGGCACGACGCCGACCCGGCCGCCCCCGCGGCCACCTCGGCGACGGGCGCGGCCGCGGCCGAGGGGACCTTCGAGAACCGGCGCCGCACCCAGGGCTTCTTCGCCCTGGTCCTGGCGGTGGAGGCGATGGTGATCGTCTCCTTCTACGCCACCGACGTCTTCGTCTTCTACGTCTTCTTCGAAGCCATGCTGATCCCGATGTACTTCCTCATCGGCGGCTTCGGGGACCGGGCCGGCGGCCCGGAGTCGGACCGTCAGCGGTCCTACGCCGCGGTGAAGTTCCTGCTGTACAACCTGCTCGGCGGCCTGGTCATGCTGGCCGCCGTGATCGGCCTGTACGTGATCGCGCAGGACCAGGGCCTGGCCACCTTCGACCTGCAGACGCTCACCGGCGCGGTCGCCGACGGCCGGCTGCAGTTCAGCGGCCCCGCCGAGAAGGCGCTGTTCCTCGGCTTCTTCTTCGCCTTCGCGGTCAAGGCCCCGCTCTGGCCGCTGCACACCTGGCTGCCGAACGCGATGGGCGAGGCCACCGCCGGCACCGCCGTGCTGATCACCGCCGTGGTCGACAAGGTCGGCACCTTCGCGATGCTCCGCTTCTGCCTCGGGCTGTTCCCGGAGGCCTCGAAGACCTTCGGACCGGCGATCCTGGTCCTCTCGGTGATCGGGATCATCTACGGCGCGCTGCTGGCCATCGGCCAGAAGGACATCAAGCGGCTGGTCGCCTACGCCTCGATCTCGCACTTCGGCTTCATCATCATGGGCATCTTCGCGCTGACCAGCCAGGGCCAGAGCGGAGCCACCCTCTACATGGTCAACCACGGCATCTCCACCGCCGCGTGGATGCTGGTGGCCGGCTTCCTGATCTCCCGCCGCGGCTCCCGGCTGATCGCCGACTACGGCGGCGTGCAGAAGGTCGCCCCGGTGCTCGCCGGTACCTTCCTCATCGGCGGACTGGCCACCCTCTCGCTGCCCGGACTGGCGCCCTTCGTCAGCGAGTTCCTGGTCCTGGTCGGCACCTTCACCCGCTACCCGGCGGTGGGCATCGTGGCCACCCTCGGCATCGTGCTCGCCGCGCTGTACGCCCTGCTGCTCTACCAGCGCACCATGACCGGCCCGGTCAAGGAGGGCGTCAGCGGCATCACCGACCTCAAGGCCCGCGAACTCGCCGTGGTGGCCCCGCTGGTGGCGCTCACCGTGCTGCTCGGCGTCTACCCGAAGCCGCTCACCGATCTGGTCAACCCCTCGGTGAACGCGACCCTCTCGCAGGTCCACCAGACCGACCCGGCGCCGGCCCACCCGGTCGCCGACCACGGGAACGGCCAGGACGGGGCCGCCCGCTCAGGAGGTGAGCACAAGTGAGCAGCACCGGATGGCTCGCCGCCGCCGGCGGCACCCAGAGCATCCCCGCACCGCACATCGAGTACGGCCGGCTCTCGCCGATGCTGGTGGTGTTCGGCGCCGCCGTGACCGGCATCCTGCTGGAGGCCTTCCTGCCCCGGCGGCTGCGGCACTGGGCCCAGGTGGTGACCGCGCTGACCGGCCTGGCCGGCGCCTTCGTCGCCGTCCTGGTGCTCGCCGCCCAGGGCTACGGCACCACCAAGGTCGACGCGGTCGCGATGGGCGCGGTCGCCCTGGACGGCCCGACGCTCTTCCTCCAGGGCGTCATCCTGCTGGTCGCGGTGGTCGCGGTGCTGACCTACGCCGAGCGCCGGCTGGAGCCCAAGGCCGGGGGCGCACCGGCCGACGCGTTCGCCGCCCAGGCCTCCGCCACCCCCGGCGGCGAGCAGGAGCGCGGCGCGATCCGGGCCGGCTTCACCACCAGTGAGGTCTTCCCGCTCACCATGTTCGCGGTCGGCGGCATGCTGCTGTTCCCGGCCGCCAACGACCTGCTGACGATGTTCGTCGCGCTGGAGGTCTTCTCCCTCCCGCTCTACCTGCTCTGCGCGCTGGCCCGGCGCCGCCGGCTGCTCTCCCAGGAGGCGGCGGTCAAGTACTTCCTCCTCGGCGCCTTCGCCTCGGCGTTCTTCCTGTTCGGCACCGCGCTGCTGTACGGCTTCGCGGGCACGGTGCGGCTGGGCGAGATCGCCGACGTCATCTCCGGCAACGCACTGCTCACCCCGGCGCTGGTCTCCTCGACCCAGAACGACGCCCTGCTGCTGGTGGGCCTGGCGATGCTGTCGGTGGGCCTGCTCTTCAAGGTCGGCGCGGTGCCGTTCCACTCCTGGACCCCGGACGTCTACCAGGGCGCGCCGACGCCGGTCACCGGCTTCATGGCGGCGGCGACCAAGGTGGCCGCGTTCGGCGCCGTGCTGCGGCTGTTCTACGTGGCCTTCCCGGCGCTGCGGCTGGACTGGCGGCCGGTGCTCTGGGGTGTGGCGATCCTCACCATGGTGGTCGGCGCGGTCCTCGCCGTCACCCAGCAGGACGTGAAGCGGCTGCTCGCCTACTCCTCGATCGCACACGCCGGCTTCATCCTCACCGGCGTGATCGCCAGCAACCGGCAGGGCGTCGGCTCGGTGCTGTTCTACCTGCTGGCGTACTCCTTCGTGACGCTCGGCGCGTTCGCCGTGGTCACCCTGGTGCGCGACTCCAAGGGCGAGGCCACCCACCTGTCCAGCTGGGCGGGCCTGGGCCGGCGCTCCCCGCTGGTCGCGGCGGTGTTCGCGCTCTTCCTGCTGGCCTTCGCGGGCATCCCGCTGACCTCCGGGTTCACCGGGAAGTTCGCGGTGTTCCAGGCCGCGGCGGCCGGCGGGGCCACCCCGCTGGTGATCGTGGGCGTGCTCAGCTCGGCGGTCGCGGCGTTCTTCTACATCCGGGTCATCGTGCTGATGTTCTTCTCCGACCCGCAGCCGGGCGGCCCGACCGTCGCCATCCCGAGCGCCTTCACGGCGACCGCGATCGGCGTCGGTGTGCTGGTCACGGTGGGGCTCGGACTGCTGCCGCAGTACTTCCTCGACCTGGCCTCGAAGGCCGTGTTCTTCGTCGGCTGACCGTCCGCCCGGGACCGGTCGGCCGTGTGCCCGGGACCGGGCCGGCCGTCCCGCCGGGGCCCGGCCGACCGCCCCGGCGGAGAGCGGGGCGACCGCTCCGCCGACCGTCCGGGTCGCGCCCCCGTGCGCGGCCCGGACGCGTCGTTGGGGAATCGGTGCTGGCCAGCGGGGACGCCCCGGGCATGACAGAGCCGCACGCCCGTGCAGTGATCCACTCGCGACCGGATACCCTGCCTGTATGGCCAGCGGCGGCACTCAGGGACCGGGCCGCTAGATCGACCAGGGACAGAGGAGTGGTCTTCGTGACCGTCGTGGGACCCTTTGGGCTCAGCGTGCAGGACCGCGATCTGACCCGCGACGTCCAGGCCGGGATGGACGCGGTGGAGATCGCGCTCACGGACGCCGTGAAGAGCGACGTCCCGTTCATCACCGTCACCGCCAGCCACCTGATGGAGGCCGGCGGCAAGCGCTTCCGTCCGCTGCTGGTGCTGCTCGCCGCCCAGTTCGGCGACGCCAACGCGCCCGGGGTGGTCCCGGCCGCCGTGGTCGTCGAGCTCACCCACCTCGCCACGCTCTACCACGACGACGTCATGGACGAGGCCCCGGTGCGGCGCGGCGCCCCCAGCGCCAACTCCCGGTGGGACAACTCGGTCGCCATCCTGACCGGCGACTTCCTCTTCTCCCGCGCCTCCCAGGTGCTCGCCGACCTCGGCCCGGAGGCCGTCCGGCTGCAGGCCGACGCGTTCGAGCGGCTGGTCACCGGCCAGATCCTGGAGACCGCCGGCCCCGGCCCGGAGGACGACCCGCTCGACCACTACCTGAGGGTGCTGGCCGGCAAGACCGGCTCGCTGATCGCCGTCTCCTGCCGGATAGGAGCGCTGGCGGCCGGCGCCGAACCCTGGGTGATCGACATCCTCAGCGCCTTCGGCGAGCGGATCGGCATCGCCTTCCAGCTGGCCGACGACGTGCTGGACATCGCCAGCGACGGCCACGAGTCCGGCAAGACCCCCGGCACCGACCTGCGCGAGGGCGTGGAGACCCTGCCGACCCTGCTGCTGCGGCAGATGCCCGCGGACCCGGCCGACCCGGACGACGCCCGGCTGCGCGAGCTGCTGCGCAAGGACCTCGCCGACGACGAGCTGCACGCCGAGGCGCTGCGGCTGCTGCGCCACCACCCGGCGCTGGAGCACGCCCGCCGGGAGACCCTGCGGCACGCCGAGGAGGCCCGGGCGCTGCTGGACCCGCTCCCGGCCGGCCCGGCGAAGAACGCGCTGCAGGCGCTCTGCGACTCGGTGGCCATCCGGACCATGTGACGGCCCGACGGCCCGACGGCCCGACGGCCCACGGCTCACGGCTCACGGCCCGACGGCCCGGGTCCGGCCCTCCGGCCGCCCGCCGGGAGCGGGCGGGGCGATGTGCCGCCCCTGGTCCCGGGGACCCGCGCGGATGGGGGAGACTGACACCCGTCAGCACCGTGTCCGCACCTCCGCCCATCCGGAAGGCCGCCATGCTTCGCGTCGTCATCGCCGAGGACTCCGTACTGCTGCGGGAGGGCCTGACCCGGCTGCTCACCGACCGCGGCCTGGAGGTGGTGGCCGGCGTCGGTGACGGCGAGGCACTGATCAAGACGATCCACGACCTGGCCGCCGACGGCGCGCTGCCCGATGTGGTGGTCTCCGATGTGCGGATGCCCCCCACCCACACCGACGAGGGCCTGCGGGCCTGCGTGACCCTGCGCGGCCTCTACCCGGAGCTCGGCGTGCTGGTCCTGTCGCAGTTCGTCGAGGAGCGCTACGCATCCGAACTACTGGCCGGTTCCACCCGTGGCGTTGGCTACCTGCTGAAGGACCGGGTGGCCGAGGTGCGCGAGTTCGTGGACGCGGTGGTGCGGGTCGCCGAGGGCGGCACCGCGCTGGACCCGGAGGTCGTCCAGCAGCTGCTGAGCCGCAGCCGCAAGGGCGACGTGCTGGCCGGGCTCACCCCGCGCGAGCGCGAGGTGCTGGGGCTGATGGCGGAGGGCCGGACCAACACCGCGGTGGCCAAGCAGCTGGTGGTCTCGGAGGGCGCGGTGGAGAAGCACGTCAGCAACATCTTCCTGAAGCTGGGGCTCGCGCAGAGCCCGGGAGATCACCGGCGCGTGCTCGCGGTGCTCACCTATCTGAATTCCTGACCGGCCGGCCGTCGGACCGTTCGAAGGTGGCGTTCGTGTCCGAACCATATGGTCGATCCAGTGTCCCGAACCGGTCGTTCACGGCGTTTTTCCCGGCTGCGGCGGTGATTTTCCGCCGCATCGGGAAGTTCCGTCCAAGGCAATCCTTACCCGCATAGGATGCGAGAGGTGCACCAGGCGGACGGGGCACACGGCTCACGCCCGCGGCTGGTGCCCACGAGGAGGTCCGCGGCAGTGACCAGTCAGGTCGATCAGTCAGAAGCAGTGGACGGCTCGAACGGGGACGAGGGCCGATCGGGCCCCGCCGTGCCGGTCGGTCCACAGCACCGGGGCACCAAGCCGATCCGCAAGCTGGACCGGGTGATCATCAGGTTCGCCGGCGACTCCGGCGACGGCATGCAGCTCACCGGCGACCGCTTCACCTCGGAGACGGCGTCCTTCGGCAACGACCTCTCCACCCTGCCCAACTTCCCGGCCGAGATCCGCGCTCCCGCCGGAACCCTGCCGGGTGTCTCGTCCTTCCAACTCCACTTCGCCGACCACGACATCCTGACCCCGGGGGACGCCCCCAACGTCCTGGTGGCGATGAACCCGGCCGCCCTCAAGGCCAACCTCCCCGACCTGCCGCGCGGTGCGGAGATCATCGTCAACACCGACGAGTTCACCAAGCGCGCGCTCGCCAAGGTCGGGTACGGCGCGGACCCGCTGGAGGACGGCTCGCTGCAGGGCTACCACCTGCACAAGGTGCCGCTCACCACGCTGACCCTGGAAGCGCTCAAGGAGAGCGGCCTCGCCCGCAAGGACGCCGAGCGCGCCAAGAACATGTTCGCGCTGGGCCTGCTCTCCTGGATGTACCACCGCCCGACCCACGGCACCGAGTCCTTCCTGCGCACCAAGTTCGCCAAGAAGCCGCAGATCGCCGAGGCCAACATCAGCGCCTTCCGGGCCGGCTGGAACTTCGGCGAGACCACCGAGTCCTTCGCGGTGTCCTACGAGGTGTCGCCGGCCAAGCTGCCGCCGGGCCGCTACCGCAACATCTCCGGCAACCTGGCGCTGTCCTACGGCCTGATCGCCGCCGCCCGGCGCTCCGGGCTGCCGCTCTACCTGGGCTCGTACCCGATCACCCCGGCCTCGGACATCCTGCACGAGCTCAGCCGGCACAAGAACTTCGGCGTGCGCACCTTCCAGGCCGAGGACGAGATCGCCGGCATCGGCGCGGCCCTCGGCGCGGCCTTCGGCGGCGCGCTCGGCGTGACCACCACCTCCGGCCCGGGCGTGGCGCTCAAGAGCGAGACCATCGGCCTGGCCGTGTCGCTCGAACTCCCGCTGCTGGTGGTGGACATCCAGCGCGGCGGCCCGTCCACCGGTCTGCCGACCAAGACCGAGCAGGCCGACCTGCTGCAGGCGATGTTCGGCCGCAACGGCGAGGCCCCGGTGCCGATCGTGGCCCCGGCGACACCGGCCGAGTGCTTCGACGCGGCACTGGAGGCGGCCCGCATCGCGGTCACCTACCGCACCCCGGTCTTCCTGCTCTCGGACGGCTACCTGGCCAACGGCTCGGAGCCCTGGCGGATCCCGGCGGTCGACGAACTTCCGCTGATCGACCCGGACTTCGCCACCGAGCCGAACCGCGAGGACGGCGGCTACTGGCCCTACCTGCGCGACCCCCGGACGCTGGCCCGCCCCTGGGCGCTGCCCGGCACGCCCGGCCTGGAGCACCGGATCGGCGGTATCGAGAAGCAGGACGGCACCGGCAACATCTCCTACGACCCGGCCAACCACGACTTCATGGTCCGCACCCGGCAGGCCAAGGTGGACGGCATCACGGTGCCCGACACGGTGGTCGACGATCCTTCCGGCGAGGCCCGGGTCCTGGTGCTCGGCTGGGGTTCGACGTACGGCCCGATCACCGCGGCGGTCCGCCGGGTCCGCTCGGACGGCGGACTGGTCGCCCAGGCGCACCTGCGCAACCTCAACCCGTTCCCGGCCAACCTGGGCACGGTGCTGCGGAGTTACGACAAGGTCGTCGTGCCCGAGATGAACCTCGGCCAGCTGGCGCTGCTGCTGCGCGCCAAGTACCTGGTGGACGCGGAGTCCTACAACCAGGTGCGCGGACTGCCCTTCAAGGCGGCGCAGTTGGCGGACGTGCTGTGGGCGGCGATCGGCACCCTGGACGAGGAGGACAACCGATGAGCGAGCAGTTCCGCTCGTTGAAGCTGGTCCCGAAGGCCGAGGCGCCGCAGAGCGCCAAGGAGTTCAAGACCGACCAGGAGGTGCGCTGGTGCCCGGGCTGCGGTGACTACGCGATCCTGGCGGCGGTGCAGGCGTTCATGCCGGAGCTGGGGATCAGACGGGAGAACACCGTCTTCGTCTCCGGTATCGGCTGCTCGTCCCGCTTCCCGTACTACATGAACACCTACGGGGTGCACTCGATCCACGGCCGTGCCCCGGCGATCGCCACCGGGCTGGCGACCTCCCGGCGGGACCTCAGCGTCTGGGTGGTGACCGGGGACGGCGACGCGTTGTCGATCGGTGGAAATCATCTGATCCACGCACTGCGCCGCAATGTGAATCTGAAGATCCTTCTGTTCAACAACCGTATCTACGGCCTGACCAAGGGCCAGTACTCGCCGACCAGTGAACTCGGGAAGATCACCAAGTCCACACCGATGGGATCACTGGACGCCCCGTTCAACCCGCTCTCGCTGGCCATCGGCGCGGAGGCCACCTTCGTCGCCCGGACCATCGACTCCGACCGCCAGCACCTCCAGTCGGTGCTGCGGGCGGCGGCCGAGCACGAGGGCACCGCACTGGTCGAGATCTACCAGAACTGCAACATCTTCAACGACGGCGCCTTCGAGGTGCTCAAGGAGGCCGGCACCCGGGACGAGGCGCTGATCCGGCTGGAGCACGGGCAGCCGGTCCGCTTCGGCGCGGACCGCGCCCGGGGCGTCTTCCGCGGCGCCGACGGCGAGCTGTTCGTCGACGCCGTCACGGCGGAGAACGAGTCGGCCCTGCTGGTCCACGACGCCCACGCGCCGGGCCCGGCCACGGCGTTCGCGCTCTCCCGGATCGCCGACGCGGACACCCTGCACCACACCCCGATCGGGGTGCTGCGCGACGTCCGCCGGCCGGTGTACGACGAGCTGATGGCCGACCAGCTGGCCACCGCCGCCGCCGACCGCGGTGAGGGCGACCTCGGCGCGCTGCTCACCGGCGGCGACACCTGGACGGTCGACTGATCCCGGCCGGTCCGACGAGCACGGCGGCGCCCCCGACCCCTCCGGGCCGGGGGCGCCGCCTTCGTTGCGCGCGGCCGCTTACTGCTGCTCGGCCCACTCCACGACCTGGACCACGACCCCGTTCGGGTCGGTGACCTGGAAGAGCTTCTCGCCCCACGGCTCCTCGCGCAGCGCCATGGTGATCCTCACCCCGGCGGCCCGCAGCCGCGCCTCCTCGGCGGCCACGTCGGCGACCACGAAGGCCAGGATCAGCCCGGCGGCGACCTGGTCGCGGAAGCCCTCCGGCAGGACCTCGATCCCGCGCGCCAGGAGGACGACGTTCACCCCGGCGCTCGGGTGCCCGAGGGAGACGAACCCCTCGGCCGACATCTGCTCGGCGAACCCGAAGTGCTCCCGCAGGAACGACGCCGACGCCCCGACGTCCTCGACGGTGAGCGAAACGGCGGAGGAAGTGATCTGCATGGTCGATGACCCTCTCGTCGACTGTTTACCGTACGCAGTACACTATACGCAGTACGGAGAAATTGGGAACAGTGATCCCGGTCACGGTGGGTGGCCGCCTTCTAGTCCAGTCCGGGCAGCGGGTCCTGGTCGACCTCGTGGCGGGGCACGCGCTCGGCCGGGTCGCGGCACTCGGGGCCGAGGCGGAGGATGCGCGACTCCGGGTCGTGCAGCGGGCGGTGGCAGCGGCGGCAGGTCACCCGGGGGCGGACGGCCTCGGGGGTGTCGGTGCCCGGCAGCGGGTCGGGGTCGGCGGCGGTCATGGCCCCGACGGTACCGGCGGGCCGGGCGTGAAAGGATCGGGTCCATGGCCAGTGACCGCAGCAGCGCCGGGGACCCGGCGCGCACGCTCGCACTGCTCTGGGGCCTGTCGGCGCAGGAGAAGCCCGGCCGGCGCGGGCCCCGGCAGGCGAAGAGCCCGGCGGAGATCGCCGCCGCCGCGATCGCGATCGCGGACGCCGAGGGGGTGGACGCCGTGACCATGCGGCGGGTCGCCCAGGCGCTCGGCGTCTCGCCGATGGCGCTCTACACCTATGTGCCCGGCAAGGCGGAACTGCTCGACCTGATGCTGGACACCGTCTACGCGGCCATGCCCCGCACCGCCCCCGCCGACGACGGCTGGCGGGCCGGGGCCGCCGCCGTGGCCGAGGACAACCGCGCGCTGTACCGCGCCCATCCGTGGACGGTGGCGGTGGGCACCAGCCGCCCGCCGCTCGGGCCCGGCCTGATGGCGAAGTACGAGTACGAGCTGCGCGCCCTGGAGGGCACCGGCCTGCCGGACGTCGAGCTGGACGCCGCGCTCACCCATCTGCTGGGCTTCGTGGAGACCTGCGCCCGGATGGCGGCGGACGAGCGCGCGGCCCGGCAGGAGAGCGCGATGACCGACGCCCAGTGGTGGGCCGCCAACGCGGAACTGCTGGCCCGGGTCTTCGACGCCGAGCGCCACCCGGTCGCGGCCCGGGTCGGCGCCGCCGCCGGCGAGGCGCACGGCGGCGCCTACGACCCGGACCACGCCTACGCCTTCGGCCTGGCCCGGGTCCTGGACGGTCTGGCGGCCCTCATCGAGCAGCACGCCCGTTCCTAGCCCGACCCACCCCTCGTCGGCCGCGCGCCGGCTCCCGGGCGGCCGTCAGCGCCCCCGGGCGTCGTACTCGTCGCGGGCGGCCAGGACGACCGGGACGCGTTCCTCGGTCCAGTGCGCCAGCTCGGCGACCAGCCGGGCGGCCTCCCGGCCGAGCGGGGTCAGGCTGTAGTCGACCCTGGGCGGGATGACCGGGTGGGCCTCGCGCAGCACGAAGCCGTCGCGCTCCAGCGTCTGCAGCGTCTGGGCGAGCATCTTCTCGCTCACCCCGGTGATCCGGCGGCGCAGCTCGCTGAACCGGTAGCCGCGCTCGTGCAGTGCGCCCAGCACCAGGACGCCCCAGCGGCTGGTGACGTGCTCCAGGACGCCCCGGGAGGGGCACATCCGGTCGAAGACGTCGGGCGGGGGCAGCGGGCCGGCCGGGGCGCCGGGGTCCGCGGAGGGCGCCGGGGACGCGGTGTTCATTACCTGCATATCAGTACCCTACTTTGAAGTGCGTACTTACGAAAGGTTAGTGCCACCCCTAGGGTGAGTTCCGAAGCAGGAAGTTCAACGGACAACCACCCCAGGGAGCAGCACCATGTACGTCGTCACCGGAGCCACCGGACAGCTCGGCCGCCTCGTCGTCGAGGGCCTGCTGGCCAAGGTCCCCGCGAGCGAGGTGGCCGTGGTCGTCCGCTCCGCCGAGAAGGCCGCCGACCTCGCCGAGCGCGGCGTGAGCGTCCGGGTGGCCGACTACAGCCGCCCGGAGAGCCTGGCGGGCGTCTTCGCCGCCGGCGACAGGGTGCTGCTCGTCTCGGGCAGCGAGGTCGGCAGCCGGGTGCCGCAGCACACCGCCGTGGTCGAGGCGGCCCGCGCCGCCGGGGTCGCGCTGCTCGCCTACACCAGCGCCCCGGGCGTGGCCACCTTCAAGCTGGCCGACGAGCACAAGGCCACCGAGGCCGTCATCCGGGAGTCCGGGCTGCCCTTCGCCCTGCTCCGCAACGGCTGGTACACCGAGAACTACCTGGGCGACGCGGCCGGCACGGTCGAGCGCGGCGCCGTGGTCGGCAGCGCCGGCCCGGACGGCCGGATCGCCACCGCCCCGCGCCGGGACTACGCCGACGCGGCGGTGGCCGTGCTCACCGGCGAGGGGCACGAGAACGCGGTCTACGAGCTGAGCGGCGACGCCGCCTGGAGCCTGCCGGAGCTGGCCGCCGAGCTGGCCCTGGCCTCGGGCCGGCCGGTCGCGTTCCACGGGGTGGCGCCGGAGGAACACCTGCGGATCCTGGTCGGCGCCGGCCTGCCGGAGGGCTTCGCGGAGATCCTGGTGGACGTCGACGCCGGCATCGCGCGCGGCGAGCTGGCCGGCACCCCGGGCGACCTGGCCCGGCTGATCGGCCGCCCGACCGTCCCGCTGGCGCAGAGCGTGAAGGCCGCGCTGGGCGCCTGAGGCCGCGCCCGACGGCCGTTCGTGGCACCGCCCGCGGCACCCGCCGCGGGCGGTGCCGTGCGCGTCGCCCCGGTAATGTCATGACCAAAAACCGAATACGGAGATGACAGGCGCTGTCCCGCCCGCTACCGTCGCCTCGACACTCGTGCGCGCGGAGGGCAGGCGTTCCATGGCGGAGACAACCCAGCAGGAGGCCGGCCGCGGCCTCTGGTACGGCTTCGCGGCCTACGGCATATGGGGCCTGTTCCCGCTCTTCTGGCCGCTGTTGGAGCCCAGCGCCGCCGACGACATCCTGGCCAACCGGATGGTCTGGTCGCTGGTCGCGGTCGTCCTGCTGCTGGTCGTCCAGCGGCACTGGGGCTGGATCCGCCCGCTGCTGCGCCAGCCCCGCCGGCTCGCCATGCTGGGCGCCGCCGCCACCGTGATCTCGGTCAACTGGGGCGTCTACATCTGGGCCGTCAACGCCGGGCACGTGGTGGAGACCAGCCTCGGCTACTTCATCAACCCGCTGGTCACCATCGGCTTCGGCGTGCTGGTCCTCAAGGAGCGGTTGCGCACCGCCCAGTGGGTGGCGGTGGGCATCGGTGCCCTCGCCGTGGCGGTGCTGACCGTCGGCTACGGGCGGCTGCCGTGGATCGCGCTGACCCTGGCCCTCTCCTTCGCCACCTACGGCCTGCTGAAGAAGACGGTCGGGCTGAGCGGCCTGGAGAGCCTGGCCGCCGAGAGCGCCTTCATGTTCCCCTTCGCCCTCGGCTACCTGGTCGTCCTCCAGGTCTCCGGCCGCGGCACCTTCGGGCACGCCGTGGCGGGCGAGTACGGCTGGGGGCACACCGGGCTGCTGATGCTCAGCGGTGTGATCACCGCCGTCCCGCTGCTGTTCTTCGGCGCGGCCGCCGTCCGGGTGCCGCTGAGCGTGCTCGGCCTGCTCCAGTACCTGGCCCCGGTGTTCCAGTTCCTGATCGGCATCGCGGTCTTCCACGAGTCGATGCCGCCCGCCCGCTGGGCCGGCTTCGCCCTGGTCTGGGCGGCGCTCGCGGTGCTCACCTGGGACGCGCTGCGGCGGGTGCGCGCCGACCGGGCGGCCGTCCGGGCCCGGACGGCCGCCGCTCCCGCCGCCGATGCCACCGCCGGGGCGGTGCCGGTCAGGCGGTGATGTCCCGGGAGGTGAACCGGGACCACGCCGCCGAGCCGAACACCGCCACGTAGGCGGCCTGCAGCCCGAGGTTCTTCAGCACCCCGTCCCAGTACATCGGCTCCCGCAGCAGGTCGCCGAAGGTGAGCCAGTGGTGGGTGAACAGGAACGGCTGGATCGCGTGCAGCTGCGGGAAGCTGTCCAGGATCTGCACCGTGATCACCAGGCCGACGGTGGCCGCCATCGCCGCGATGCCGCTGCCGGTGAGCGTCGAGACGAACAGCCCGATCGCGACCAGCCCGGCCAGCGAGGCCGCCACCACGGCGGCCACCAGCACCGCCCGCAGCGCGGCCGGGCCGAGGCCGATGGTCTCGCCGGAGATCAGCGTGACGTCGCCGACCGGGAACAGCGCGGCCCCGGTGATCACCGCCGAGAGTGCCACGGCCGCCGTCGCCGCCAGGCAGAACGCCAGCCCGGCGGTGAACTTGGCGGCCAGCAGCCTGGTCCGCCCGGCGGGCGCCACCAGCAGGTAGCGCAGGGTGCCGGCGGCCGCCTCGCCCGCCACCGCGTCCCCGGCGACCACGCCGACCGTCATCGGCAGGAAGACCGGCAGCGCCACCGCGAGCGCCGTGAACACCAGGAACAGTCCGTTCTGGGTCACCTGGGCGATGAACGCCGGGCCCTCGCCGCCGCGCGGCCCGTCCGTCTCGATCCGGACCACCACGCCGATCAGCACCGGCAGCACCGCCAGGATCCCGAGCAGCACGATCGTCCGCACCCGGCGGAAGGTCAGCAGCAGCTCGTTGCGGAACAGCGCCAGGAACCCGGCCGCGGTCTGCGGCCGCCGCCCGTGCACCGCTGCCGCCACCGCCGGCACCGTCTCAGCCCGCGACATCGAAGCCCTCCCCGGTCAGCGCCACGAAGGCGTCCTCCAACGTGCCCCGCTCCACGCCGAAGCCGTGCACCCGGACGTCCGCCGCGACCAGCGCCGCGACCAGCCCGGGCAGCGCGTCCTCGGCCAGTGCGCCGACGTCGCCGTCCACCCGGCCGTCCCCGACCCGGACATCGGTGACCTTGTGGGCGAGCAGCACCTCACCGGCCCGGTGGGTGTCCGGGGTCCGCACCACCAGCCGGCCCCGGGCCCGGGCGGCCAGCTCGGCGACGGTGCCCTGCACCACCAGCCGGCCGCGCGACATCACCGCGGCGTGGCTGCAGACCTGCTCGATCTCGTCCAGCAGGTGCGAGGAGAGGAAGACCGTGGTGCCCTCGGCCGCGACCTCCCGGACCAGCGCCCGGATCTCCCGCATGCCCTGGGGGTCCAGGCCGTTGGTGGGCTCGTCCAGGACGAGCAGCTCGCGCGGCTGGAGCAGCGCCGAGGCCAGGCCGAGCCGCTGCTTCATGCCCAGCGAGTAGGCCCGGGCCTTCTTGCCGGCCGCGGCGGCCAGGCCGACCCGGTCCAGTGCTTCGGTGACCCGCCGCTGCCGGGTGCGCGGGTCGGAGGTCGGGTCGGCGGCGTCGAACCGGGCCAGGTTGTCCCGGCCGGAGAGGAAGCCGTACAGCGCCGGCCCCTCGATCAGCGCGCCGACCCGGGGCAGCACCGAGGCCGCCGACTGCGGCATCGGCTCGCCGAGCACCGTCGCCACCCCGGCGCTGGGGGCGATCAGGCCCATCAGCATCCGGATCGTGGTGGTCTTGCCGGAGCCGTTGGGGCCGAGGAAGCCGAAGACGGAACCCCGGGGGACGCTCAGGTCCAGCCCGTCCACGGCGAGCTGGCCGCCGCGGAAGCGCTTGGTCAGACCTCTGGTGCTGATCACGTCGTCGGACGGACGGGAGGGCGAAGCGGCACCGGGGGCCGGGGGGGCCCGCCCGCCCCGGCCCCCGGCCGCCGCCGTTACCTGCCCCCGGACGGGCGCCGGGGGCGCGTACATCACCCCGCCCCCACCGCCGACCCCCGCGCCCCCCCCGAGCCCGGGCCCCTGCGCGCCCCCCCCCCCGGCCCCCCCCCGGCCGGCTCCGTAACGTCCCCCGTTACGGGAGCCTGGGCCACTTACTTCACCCCGGCCGCACTCTGCAGCACCGGCAGGGTCACCGCGCCCGCGAAGACGCGGCCGTCGTCGGTGACCAGCACGTTGAGCACCTTGGTGCTGATCAGCGAGCCGCCGGCGACCGGCTTGCCCAGCGACTTGACCAGCGCCAGCGGGTTCCGCGCGACGCCCTCGCCGGAGCCCCGGCCGTGGCCGACCGGACCGTGCCCGCCCTTGCCGCGCGGGGCCGCGCCCTCGGCCGGGACGACGACGTCACCGGAGGGCAGCTTCGCGGAGAGCACGGCCGTCCAGCCCTCGCCGATCACGTTCAGGCCCTCGGCGGCCGCCCTGGCCTCCTCCGGCGTCACCTCGCCGTGCGGCGCCCCGGACACCTTCTGCTCCGTCACCTTGGCGCCCTTGGGCACGCTGAAGTCGAAGGTCTTCGCGGCCGGCCGGGCGAAGGAGACCTGGGTGAAGTGGACGTCCAGCACCGTGTCGCCGTCCGTGCCCTTGACCACCACCGACAGCGGCACCCCGTTGTCGGCGGCCACCGCGATCCGCACCTCGCCGATCGTCGAGCCGGGCCGGGTGGGCTTCACGCTCAGCCGGTAGGCCTTCTGCCCGGCCACCGACACGGTGCCGTCCACCGTGACGGCGGTGCTGCCCGCGCCCGCGGCCAGGAACTGCCGGGCCGCCTCCTGCGGGGTGGCCGGCACCCCGGTCAGCGGCGCCGTGCCCCGGTGGCCGTCCGCCCCCGCGTCCGGCCGCGCCCCGGTCAGGTGCACCGCCTCGTTGGTGCTGCTGTCCCAGGCCCAGAGCTGGTCGCCGTTGCGGACCAGCTCGTACCCGGACAGCTGCTCCAGCAGGCCGATCCGCTGCCGGTCCGGCCCGTCCACCGCGACCCGCAGGGTGTGCTCGCCGCCCAGCAGGCCGGTCAGCTTCGCGGTGGGGGCCGCACCCGACGGCCCGTCGCCGCCGGGTCCCGCACCGCCGCCCGCCAGCCCGCCGGCCGCGGCGCCCAGCAGCTGGCTCGGAACACCGAGGTCGGCCGAGACCGACACCGTGCCGGAGAGCGTCTCGGCCTGCGAGCCGAGCACCTTGGCCACCAGCTGCTCCGCCGTCAGCGTGGGCAGCTCCGGCGGAGAGGAGTCCGCCAGCGCCGGCACCAGCCCCACCCCGGCGGCGATCGCGGCCGTGACCGCCAGCGGCACGGCCACCCGCACCAGGGTGCGCCGGCGCGACCGGTAGGGAACCCCGCCCTGCCACGCGTCCGCCGGGCCCTCGCCCGCCGTCGCCCTGTCGTCCGTCATCCGTCCAACCCCTCCGTCGGTCAACGACTGTCCCTGGTTGTCCATTAGACGGTTCCGGGGCGCCCGCGTCATCGCCCTGCAGGGTGGGTTCCGGCTAGGTCTCCCGGCGCAGCCGACCCTGAGGCCCCCTCAGGGTCGGCTCCTCCGAACGCACGAGGAAGGTACGTGGACTGGCGTAGGGTCGCGACATGGACGCAACCAACATCCCGACCGCGAACGCGATGCGGCGCGCCCTGCGCCGGGCCCGGGACGGCGTCGCGCTGGACGCGACCGAGGCGGCGGTGCTGCTCCGGGCCAGGGGCGACGACCTGCGCGATCTCTGCGCGAGCGCCGCCCGGGTCCGCGACGCCGGTCTCGACGCGGCCGGGCGGCCCGGCGTCATCACCTACTCCAGGAGCGTGTTCATCCCGCTCACCCGGCTCTGCCGGGACAAGTGCCACTACTGCACCTTCGTCACCGTCCCGGGCAAGCTGCGCCGGGAGGGGCACGGGATGTTCATGTCCCCGGACGAGGTGCTGGCGGTCGCCCGCCGGGGCGCGGAGCTGGGCTGCAAGGAAGCGCTCATCACCCTCGGGGACAAGCCCGAGGACCGCTGGCCGGAGGCCCGCGAGTGGCTGGACGCGCACGGCTACGACGACACCATCGCCTATGTGCGCGCCATGTCGATCCGCATCCTGGAGGAGACCGGGCTGCTCCCGCACCTCAACCCCGGGGTGCTGAGCTGGACGGACTTCCAGCGGCTCAAGCCGGTCTCCGCCTCGATGGGCATGATGCTGGAGACCACCGCCACCCGGCTGTGGAGCGAGCCCGGCGGCCCGCACTTCGGCTCGCCCGACAAGGAGCCGGCCGTCCGGCTGCGGGTGCTGGAGGACGCCGGGCGCAGCTCGGTGCCGTTCACCAGCGGCCTGCTGATCGGCATCGGCGAGACCTACGAGGAGCGCGCCGAGTCGCTGTTCGCGCTGCGCCGGGTCTCCCGGGCCTACCACGGCATCCAGGAGCTGATCCTGCAGAACTTCCGCGCCAAGCCGGACACCGCGATGCGCGGCATGCCGGACGCGGAGCTGGACGAGCTGGTCGCCACGGTCGCGGTGGCCCGGCACATCATGGGCCCGTCCGCCTGCCTTCAGGCGCCGCCGAACCTGGTGGACGGCGAGTACGAGCGGCTGATCGCGGCCGGCATCGACGACTGGGGCGGCGTCTCCCCGCTGACCCCCGACCACGTCAACCCCGAGCGCCCCTGGCCGCAGATCGAGAGGCTGGCCGAGCGCTCGGCCGCGGCCGGCTTCGAACTGCGCGAGCGGCTGGCCGTCTACCCCGAGTACGTCCGGCACGGCGAGCCCTGGCTGGACCCGCGGGTGCTGCCGCACGTCCGGGCGCTGGCCGATCCGCTGACCGGCCTGGCCCGCCCCGACGCGGTGGTCACCGGGCACCCCTGGCAGGAGCCGGAGGACCTGCCGGACTCGTACGGCCGCACCGACCTGCACAGCACCATTGACACCGAGGGGCGGACCGGCGACCGGCGGGCCGACTTCGAGGACGTCTACGGCGACTGGGAGGTGCTGCGCGAGCAGGCGGCCTCGGCCGCCCCCGTCCCGGCCGGGGCGCCGGAGCGCCTGGACGCCGAGATCCGGGCCGCCCTCGCGGTGGCCGCCGACGACCCCGTCCGGCTGACCGACGAGCAGGCGCTGGCGCTGTTCCGGGCGGACGGCCCGGCGCTGGACGCGCTCTGCCGGATCGCCGACGCGGTGCGCCGGGACGCGGTGGGCGAGGAGGTCACCTACTGCGTCACCCGGAACATCAACTTCACCAACGTCTGCTACACCGGCTGCCGGTTCTGCGCCTTCGCCCAGCGCCGCACCGACGCGGACGCCTACAGCCTCTCGCTGGAGCAGGTCGCCGACCGGGCCGCGCAGGCCTGGGAGGTCGGCGCCACCGAGGTCTGCATGCAGGGCGGCATCCACCCCGACCTGCCGGGCACCGCCTACTTCGACATCGCGCGCGCGGTGAAGGAGCGGGTGCCCGGCATCCATGTGCACGCCTTCTCGCCGATGGAGGTGGTCAACGGGGCCACCCGGACCGGGCTGCCCGTCCGGGAGTGGCTGCTGCGCGCCCGGGAGTCCGGCCTGGACTCCATCCCCGGCACCGCCGCCGAGATCCTCGACGACGAGGTCCGCTGGGTGCTCACCAAGGGCAAGCTGCCGGCCGCCACCTGGGTGGAGGTCGTCACCACCGCGCACGAGCTGGGCATCCGCTCCTCCTCCACGATGATGTACGGGCACGTGGACACCCCGAAGCACTGGGTGGGCCACCTGCGGCTGCTCGCCGAGATCCAGCAGCGCACCGGCGGCTTCACCGAGTTCGTGACGCTGCCGTTCATCCACACCAACGCCCCGGTCTACCTGGCCGGGATCGCCCGGCCGGGCCCGACCGCGCGGGACAACCGGGCGGTGGTCGCGATGGCCCGGCTGCTGCTCCACCCGCACATTCGCAACATCCAGACCAGCTGGGTGAAGCTGGGGGCCGAGGGCGCCGCCGAGATGCTCCGCTCGGGCGCCAACGACCTGGGCGGCACGCTGATGGAGGAGACCATCTCGCGGATGGCCGGATCGGCGTACGGGAGCTACAAGTCGGTCCGGGAGCTGCAGGCGATCGCCGAGGCGGCGGGGCGTCCGCACCGGCAGCGCACCACCACCTACGGCGAGGTGCCGGCCGAGCGGCTGGCCGCCGCGCTGGCCTCGGACGGCCATCTGCCGGAGCTGCTGCCGCTGGTGGACTGAGTCCGCGACGCCGTCCCCGGGGCGCTGCGCCCCGGGAACCCTGCCGCCCCGTTCGGGCATTCGAATACAGTGCGAGGGCGCGCGACCCGCCGTGCGTCGCGCGACCCCGCCCGAACCCGGACGAAAGGCGCCCGTCGTGATGCCACTGTGGTCACGCGCCCAGCAGCAGGACTTCCGCAGCCGGGTGCGGGGGTGCCTGCTGGGCGGGGCGGTCGGGGACGCCCTCGGCGCGGGCATCGAGTTCGAGTCGCTGGAGAAGATCCGCGCCGTGCACGGCCCGCTGGGCGTCACCGGGTACGTCCCGGCCTACGGGCGGCTCGGCGCCGTCACCGACGACACGCAGATGGTGCTGTTCACCCTGGACGGCCTGATCCGCGCGCACATCCGCCGGGACACCGGCAGCTGGCACCCGCCCACCGACGTCCACCGCGCCTATCTGCGCTGGGCCGCCACCCAGCGGGACTGGGGCCCGGACGAGCGGCGCGCGGACCTCGGCTGGCTGGGCCGCGAGGAGTGGCTGTACGCCCAGCGCGCGCCGGGCCAGGCC
Organism: Kitasatospora sp. NPDC059462; assembly: GCF_042749955.1. Classification (NCBI taxonomy): domain Bacteria; kingdom Bacillati; phylum Actinomycetota; class Actinomycetes; order Kitasatosporales; family Streptomycetaceae; genus Kitasatospora; species Kitasatospora sp. NPDC059462. The sequence continues at coordinate 112,920 of NZ_JBHYUU010000003.1, forward strand.
TGCCTCTCCGGCCTCTCCGGTCCGGACGCCGAGCGGCTGGGCACCCTGGAGGTGCCGAAGAACCCGCATTCCAAGGGCTGCGGCACGGTGATGCGGGCGGCGCCGTTCGGACTGCTGACCACCTGGGAGCCGGGCCTGGTGTTCCAGCTGGCGGTGGAGTGCTCGGTGCTGACCCACGGCCACCCCAGCGGCTACCTCTCGGCCGGCGCGCTGGCGGTGATCGTCCAGACCGCGGCCCGCGGCGGCACCCTGGAGGAGGGCGTGCACCTGGCGCTGGCGCTGCTCTCCGAGCGGCCGGCGCACGAGGAGACCACGGCGGCGCTGCGGGCGGCGCTGGACGCGGTGCGGGCGGGGGAGCCGTCCGCCGAGCGGGTCGAGGCGCTGGGGGAGGGCTGGGTCGCCGAGGAGGCGCTGGCGATCGGGGTGTACTGCGCGCTGGTCGCGCACGACGTGCGCTCCGGGCTGCTGCTGGCGGTGAACCACTCCGGGGACAGCGACTCCACCGGCGCGGTCTGCGGCAACCTGCTCGGGGTGCTGCACGGCGACACCGCGCTGCCGCCCGGGCTGGTGGCGGGGCTGGAGGGCCGCGCGACGCTGCTGGAACTGGCGGACGACTTCGTCCTGGAGCTGATGCACGGGCCCGAGCTGCACAGCGCCGACACCCCGGAGGGCGCCGCCTGGGCGGCCCGCTACCCGGTGCTGGGCTGAGGCGCGGGCCCCGCCGGACGGGGCTTCCTTGACGGGGTCATGCCCCTGGACGCCAAGATGCCCGTAGCGGTGTCCGCCGCCCGGGGAGGGCGGTGAACACCGCTACGGGCACCTGGCCGAGAAGCGGTACGGGGCGGATCAGAACCCGCCGAACACCCCGGCGCCCGCATCGGCGGCGAACGCGTTCCAGGCCTCGGCGGAGAAGCGCAGTTGCGGACCCTGCGGGTCCTTGGAGTCGCGGACCGCCACCAGGTCGGTGGCCGGCACGCGGATCTCCACACAGGCGCCGTTGCCGCCGCTGTGACTGCTCTTGCGCCAGTTCGTCCCGTTCTCGAAGGTGGTGCTCATCGGTGGTATCCCTCTTCAATGTCGGCTATCAGTGTCCGGGTCTCGGCCACCCCGAGCGCGGCCGCCCGCAGGTGGTCGTAGAGACTGGTATAGCGGCGCACGTCGGCCTCCTTCTCCAGGTAGAGATCGCTCGTCACCCCTTCGAAGTAGACAACTGTGGAATCGGCTGACTCCGGGAACTCCAACAGGGAGAATGTCCCGGTCATGCCGGGGTGGGCGCCGTGCGAGAACGGGATGACCTGGATGGTGATGTTGGGGCGCTGGCTCAGCTCCAGCATGTGCTTCAGCTGGTGGGCCATCACCTCCTTGCTGCCGACCTCCCGGCGGAGCACCGCCTCGTCTATCACGGTCCACAGGCTGCCCAGCTGGTTGTCGCCGTTGACCCGGTCCTGACGCTTCATCCTGACCTGGACGCGGCGCTGGACGGCGAGCGCGTCGGTGTCCGGCTGGGTGCCCTCGACCACGGCCTGCGCGTACTGCTCGGTCTGCAGCAGGCCGGGAACGAAGGAGGACTCGTACGCGCGGATCGAGGAGGCCTCGGCCTCCAGGCCGATGTACACGCTGTAGGGCGTGGGCATGTCGTTGAAGTCGTGCCACCAGCCGCGCTGCCGGGACTCCCGGGCCATCTCCATCAGACTGGCGCGCATCGCCTCGTCGGAGACGTTGTAGACGTCGCAGAGGTCCCGGACGTCCCGCTGGCTGATGCTGCGGCGGCCGTTCTCCAGCCGGCTGATCTTCGACTGGGAGACCATCAGCCGGCCGGCCACCTCCTCGGCGGTCATCCCGGCCTGGTCCCGGAGCTTGCGCAGTTCCGCGCCGAGCCGCCGGCGGCGCACGGTGGGATTGATGTTCGCGGACACGTCGGCCTCCGGTCGGACCTCTGGTGATCGTTGGAACGGAAGTCCTCGGAACACGGTGGAAATCTGGATCAACCCCCTGATGGTGAGCAGCATGTCACCCCGGATCAGGTCGGCGCCGGGAAATCGCGGGAGCGCAGTAGAACAGATCATCGGAAAAGCGCTTCGGCGAGACAGCGGGCACCTCCGAGTGGTAGGGGTGCCACGGCCCGGTCCGGTGGTGGTGCGGCGGCGTGACGGACGTGGTGCGGGTGCGGCCCCCCGGGCCGCGCAGGTGCTGGTGGCACGTGCGGGGGCGGTATGCGGCCGGGGGTCCGGGTGGGGGCCGGACCGGCCGGGGGGACGGCGGAGGGGGGGGGGGGGGGCGGCCCAGGGGGCGGGGGGGCCGGCCCCCCCCGACCACGCGGG